>NZ_JBNIIX010000018.1:0-51626 GCF_050106635.1 Levilactobacillus sp. LN180102 | reverse complement strand
GTAGTTGGGGGATCGCCCCCTGCGAGGATAGGACGTTGCCACGCGATTATTCCGGCATAGCTCAGTTGGTAGAGCACCTGACTGTTAATCAGGTTGTCGACGGTTCGAGCCCGCCTGCCGGAGTCGGGTTAACCAGGTTAACCGGAGGGCATATGCCGGCTTAGCTCAGCTGGTAGAGCATCGGTATCGTAAACCGAGGGTCGGGGATTCGAATTCCTCAGCCGGCATCAGATAATCATCAGTCATTTGGCTGGTGATTTTTTTGTGTCTAGTTATAAAAGCGCTTTCACGAAGCTATCTAATTGGTATAGCTTGATTATAAAAAATGGTATAGTCCTTAGAATGCCTATATGGCGGCATAAAAGGCGCGTAAAATAATATTGATAAATTCAAAATTAGTATTGTGGTCTATGACTTAAAGTGCTATTCTATATCTATCGAATGAAGAACGAAAAGGGAGAAATCGATCATGAAAAATGTTCTATTACTATCTGGAAATGAAAACTCAAGTCACTTGTTTTTAGGCGAAGCTAAGCGGACTGCTGAAACTCGGCACATGCCACTTAATTTCAGTGCTGCCAGTATTCAGGATTTAACACCGGATATGTTAGCAGAGCAGGATCTTGTATTGCTAGCGCCACGAGCAGTCAACCAAGCTGAAGTGACGACGCTTAAGGCACAAGTTCCGACGATGACGATCCCTAATGATATTTACGGTTGGTTGAACGGTCAGGCATTGGTAAAGTTTGCTTGTGAGAAATTGCAATTATTACCAGTAGCAGCCGTTTAAGGGCATCTATGCAAATTTGAAAGCCGATTTGTGAGCATTCACAAATCGGCTTTTTTATTGATTTTTATTCATTAACTCGGTAACTAGCCGAATGAATAAAAAATAAGAGGATTGCATGAGATGACTAATAATTTCATCATTGTTTTTTGTTGATTTTACGGTCAATGAAGACGTTTTTATCAGGAAAACCGTTGCGTAACAGGACTTCGTGCAGTATAATAACTACTATGTTTTATTAGAGGTCTATGAGACACCGGCGCCATCGATTTTAACGATGGATGGTGCAGAAAATAAAATTATTCATTTTCAGAAATGCAATGGAGGTATTATCGTTTTGAATAACAAACCGGAAGCAACCAGCGAAGACCGAACTTTCTTCGGTCAACCGCGTGGGTTATCAACCCTGTTCTTCACAGAAATGTGGGAACGGTTCAGTTACTACGGCATGCGAGCTATCTTAATCTACTACATGTACTACTCAGTTACTAAGGGTGGTCTTGGGTTTGATCAAGGAACGGCAGCATCTGTAATGTCGATTTACGGATCTATGGTTTACCTATCCTCTGTCTTAGGTGGTTACTTGAGTGACCGTGTCTGGGGGAGTCGGCGGACTGTGTTTATTGGTGGGGTGCTCATCATGTTTGGGCATATTGCCTTGTCAGTTCCCGCTGGTAAAATGGCTTTGTTTGTCTCGATCCTATTAATTGTGTTAGGTACTGGGTTATTGAAGCCAAATGTTTCTGAAATGGTTGGTGGCCTATATAACGAAGGCGACACGCGTCGTGATTCCGGGTTTACCATCTTTGTGTTCGGGATTAATGTTGGTTCTTTAGTTGCCCCTTACTTAGTTGGCTGGTTAGGGTTAAGTTATAACTTTCACTTAGGGTTCTCCTTAGCTGCTATTGGGATGTTCTTAGGGCTAGTCCAATACTGGATTGGTGGTAAGAAGTACTTGAGCAAAGATAGCCTTTATCCAACCGATCCATTGGAACCAGGCGACATGAAGAAGTTAGTCGTTCGGAGCACAATTGGATTAGTGGCCTTTGTCTTAGTCTTGTTGTTGATGGCTCTCTTGGGTTCATTGAACTTAACCAACTTCGTGCTCTTATTGACCATCATTGCGTTGGCAACTCCCGTAATCTACTTTACAATTTTCTTAACGAGCAAAAAGGTTACGGCCACGGAACGCAAACACGTGTGGGCTTACTTGGGATTGTTTATCGCCGCAATGATTTTCTGGGCAATTGAAGAACAAGGCTCATCTGTTCTAGCCTTATTTGCTGCTAATCAAACCAATAATATGGTGTTAGGTTTCCACATTCCACCTGCATGGTATCAATCACTGAACCCACTGTTCATCTTGCTCTATACACCATTCTTTGCGATGATGTGGAACCGTTGGGGGAAGAAGCAACCAAGTTCACCAGCGAAGTTCGCTACTGGGATGTTGTTTGCCGGTGCTTCATACTTAATTATGGTGATTCCAGTCGCCTTATTCGGTTCTAGCGCTAAAGTTAGTCCTTTATGGTTAGTCGGTAGCTGGGCAGTTATTGAAATTGCCGAATTGCTGATTTCGCCAATTGGATTGTCGGTAACGACTAAGTTAGCACCAAAGGCTTTCCAATCACAAATGATGAGTATGTGGTTCTTAGCAGATTCTGCTGGGCAAGCCGTTAACGCTCAGATTGTTAAGCTATATACACCAGGAAATGAAGCTAATTACTTCTTAGGCGTCGCGATTGTTGCCATTGTCGCTGGTATTATTATGGTTGCCCTAGTTAAACCAATTAAGAATTTAATGGCTGGAATTAAATAAGTTTAATTCACTGCTAAAAGTGCTACTCTATTATCGGAGTAGCACTTTTTTAATCGAGGAGATGGGCCTATCGTTCGAGTAGCTTTAACCAGTGATCTTCACTTCGATGTGAATCAGCAAGATACCGCTAAGATCTTACCGCAGATGGCAGCTTATTTAATTGCGCAGCGGGTTGGTGTGTATTTAATCGCTGGTGATTTAACCAACCATTTTGCCCAATCGTTGGCGGCAGTCGAGCAACTGCAGCGGCTAATTGCACCAGCCCAGGTTCGATTTATTGCTGGCAACCATGATATGCTTCATGATGTCACGTATGCGGGCCTAGAATCGCCGCTAGCGCCCACTTACTTGCATCGTGGGTATTTAGATGTGGCGGGGACTAACTGGCAAATAATCGGCAATAACGGCTGGTATGACTATCAATTTGCCCACAATCTGTGGGGCCGTGATTTTGCGACGTGGAAACGGGCCTTTTGGGTGGATGGCAGTATCGATCAGCCACAGGGCGATGTTGCCCGTATGGATCGGGTATTAGCCCAAGTAACGGTACAACTCCAACAGGCGCAATTGGTTCACAAGCGGGTCTTATTCATGACACATTTTGTGCCACGGCAAGCGTATATCCGCTATACAACGGATGACCGATTTTGGAATATGGCCAATGCCATGCTGGGGAGCCCCCGCTTGGGACGCTTATTAGAAAGCTATCACGTTCCGGTGGTCCAGTTCGGTCACGTCCATCGGCATTTTAGGCCGCAGACTTTTGGCAATACCACGTATTATAATCAGTCAGTGGGTTATTATAACCGCCGCATTAATGAGTGGACCCAGACGGATTTTATGACCGAATGGCGGCAACGATTACACTTTTTGACGCTAAAATGAAAAAAGTCGCAAAAAGTGCTTGACGGTTTATGCATATTTTTGTATGATAGTGAAGTTGATTCGTTACGACGATTCATCTTTTGGTGGGGTAGCGAAGTCTGGCTAAACGCGGCGGACTGTAAATCCGCTCCTTCGGGTTCGGTGGTTCGAATCCACTCCCCACCATTTTATTATTGGGCTATAGCCAAGTGGTAAGGCAACGGGTTTTGATCCCGTGATGCGCTGGTTCGAACCCAGCTAGCCCAACTAAGAACCAGTCACGGTGTGTGACTGGTTTTTTTATGCGCTTTTTTCCACCCGCAAGCCATTAAAAATTGACAATTTCGACAATTTTCGCTAAAGTCAAACTAACAATTGCTCCAGACCATTTGTGTCTTTACTAGCGATCTCGTTAGTTTATTAGGTTCATCATTGCTAGACCAGTTATGAGGACCTTAGTTAGCGATAGAATGTTTATTGATCAAGGAGGAAGCGGCATGAAGATTGGATTTATTGGCGTTGGCGGGATGGCTCAAGCCATTATTGGTGGCTTATTGCAGGCTAAGACGTTTGCGCCAACGGAAATTGTGGTGCACAGTCATCGTAAAGAAAGCTACGAATCCTACGCCCAAGCTCATGGATTACAGACGGCGGAACAAAATAGCGATGTTGTTGGTCAAAGCGACTTAGTCGTGGTTGCAGTGACACCGAACGTTGCGGCGAGTGTGTTACAAGAAATCAAGCCGCAAGTCGCTGATGGGCAGACCACAGTGATTTCCATTGTGGCTGGATTATCTTTAGCTGAAATGGCTGACATTTTGGGAGATAACGTTCCGATTTTACGGACACTCCCAAATGTTAACGTTGAAGTGGGGGCCGGAATGACCGCTGTGGCAGCAAATGTTCGCTTGACCGGTACTGATTTAGATGCTGCTTTACGGGTGTTCAATACAATTGGGTCAACGACGACTTTGGCAGAAGACCAATTTGGTGTCTTTAGTGCCTTAGCAGGGAGTTCACCGGCATACATCGACTTCTTTATTGATAGTCTCAGCCGAGCAGGTGTCAAGCACGGTTTAAACAAGGCACAGGCTACCCAAATTGCAGCACAAGCCACTTTGGGGTCCGCCAAAATGGTTTTGGAAAGTGACAAAATTCCGTTTGCCTTGATTGATCAAGTCGCTTCACCCGGAGGCAGTACCGTTGCGGGATTGCTAGCGATGGAAGAAGCGGGGTTGATGACGGCCGTTGTTAAGGGCATTGATGCGACCATTAAGCGTGATGCCGGCGATCCAGCCTAAAAGAATAACATGAGTTGTCTTTCTGGTCTATACCGATTATAATGAGTGTATTGACCACTTCTGGTAAATATTGAGGAGGAGACTCATGAGTATTGTTTTAAAGCACGCGCAGATTTATACGGGTGAAACCGTAATTGACGATGGTTATATTCGGTTTGATCAACAGGTAGAAGCCGTTGGCCCAGTGGCTGATTTTCGGCCACTTCCTGCTGATGAGATTCACGTGGTAACCGGGCAAGTCATTGTTCCTGGCTTTATTGATGTTCATAGCCATGGGGGCTACGGGTATGATAGTATGGATGGGGACCCCGATCAAATTGATAAGATGGTTAATCTGATGTCCTTAGAGGGGATTACGTCCGTATTTCCAACGACGATGACCCAATCTAACGACGCCATTGACCATGCCATGCAGGGCATTGCTATTGCAGCTGAGCGGAATCCGTTAATTCAGGGTGTCCACCTAGAGGGACCATTTATTGCGGCTATTTTCAAGGGCGCACAACCAGAAAAGTACATTAAGGATCCAGACGTGACTTTGCTAGACCGTTGGAACAAGTTATCGGGTAATCGAGTTAAGCTCATTACTTATGCGCCAGAAGATGCTGGTGCCGAGAAATTTGAAAGCTACTGTTTAGCTAATGGAATTGTGCCCTCAGTGGGACATTCAAACGCAACGCGTGAACAATTATTAGCGAGTCGGGCGACTCATGTAACCCACCTCTATAATGCGCAACGGGGGCTGCGGCACCGTGAACCAGGGGTGACCGGCCACGCGATGCTGGAAGATAATCTATACTGCGAAATTATCTGTGACGGGTTCCATATTGTGCCAGATATGATTAAACTCGCTTATGAGCAAAAGGGTGCGCAACGCCTAGAGTTAGTGACCGATTCGATGCGAGCTAAAGGGATGCCTGAAGGGGTCAGTGAATTGGGTGGTCAAAAGGTCATTGTTAAGGATCGACAGGCCCGCCTAGAAAGTGGCAATTTAGCCGGTTCTGTTCTGCGTTATGATGAAGCCTTTCGCAATGTCATGGCCTTCACGGGCTGCTCGGTAGCGGAAGCGGTTCAAATGAGTTCCGTTAATCAGGCAGCTGAATTTGGGTTGACCCAAAAGGGCAAGTTAGTTCCTGGTCGGGATGCTGATTTGAATCTGTTAGACCGGAGCTTAAACGTCAAAACGACTTATAGTTTGGGACGTAATATGCAAAATTTAATTAAGTAATTTAAAGTGTGATTTTAGAAGGGACGTTGGTTGCTGTGAGTTCACCGATTTATATTCAAATTCATAATGACATTAAACGGGCAATTGAAGCCGGAAAGTGGGCAGTGGGCGACCGAATTCCATCTGAACGGGAGCTGTCGCGGAATTTTGATGTGAGTCGGATGACGTTACGGCAAGCCATTCAAACCTTAGTGGATGAAGGTATTTTGGAGCGCCAGGTTGGTTCTGGAACCTACGTTGCGAATCAAAAGGTTCAAGAAAAGATGTCCGGTGTGACCAGTTTTACGGATTTGATGCTGACCCAAGGGAAGCAACCAACCAGTAAGACCATTTCCTACCATGTGATGAATCCTTCGCTGAGTGAAGCGGAAAAGCTGAAACTAAATGAAGACGATCAAGTCTTGCGGATGGAACGAATTCGTTATGGTGATGATGTGCCAATCTGTTTTGAAGTGGCAACTGTGCCAGAGAAGCTAGTCGATGGGTTGAGTAAAAAAGAAGTGACGAGTTCTTTGTACCGAGCCTTGGAAGATAAAAAGCAATTGAGTCCAGGGAAGGCCCAACAAACGGTTTCAGCGATGTCTGCTTCCGAACGCATTGCGGAATACCTGAGTATTAAACGGGGCGACGCTATTTTACGGCTCCGTCAGGTCACGTACCTACAAGACGGAACGCCGTTTGAATATGTGCGGACCCAATACGTTGGCGAACGATTTGAGTTTTATTTGGAAAAATAAATAAAAGTGCCTCACAAGCGTTAAATTAACGCGATTGTGAGGCACTTTGTGTAAAAGCAGGTGAAGCGATGATCACGATCAGACCAGCGCGGGCCGATGATGATTTTTCGGCACTCGCACAACTCTATCTAACTGCGTGGCAGACGAGTTACCAAGACATGTTACCAGCAGGCTTTTTGAACCAATTAACCGTTGCTCAATGGCACCCGGAACAGCATTGGCAGCACCTGTTCGTGGCTGTGAATGAGCAGGATCAGTTTGTCGGTGTCTGTTCATACGGCCCTTCCAGGCGACAACGATTTGCGAGTTACGGCGAAATCAATTCCATTTACTTGTTGCCGACACAGCAGCGTCAGGGAATCGGGCAGCGCTTAATGCATGCAGCCTTGGGTACCTTACGTGCCAACGGTTTTAACCGAGTCGTCTTGTGGGTGTTGACGGATAATCAGGCGGCTCAACAATTTTATTGGCACGTCGGGTTTCGACCGACAACGGTGACGATGCCCCAGGGACCGCTTAACGAGACGGCTTTTGTTTGGCTTGCTGACGAACCAAGCGGAGATAATGGGGAATAACGGCGATTCGTTTGAGACGCTTGGGCTCTTTCAATGTTCGGTATAGCCACTCGATGTGATGGTCTTGCCAGAATTTTGGTGCACGCACAACGACACCAGCCAGAACATCGAAGCTACCACCGACGCCCATCCACAAACCGTGAGTCACGTGACGATGGTCGGCAATGAATTGTTCCTGTTTAGGAAAGCCTAGAGCTGCGAAGACCATGTCTGGTTGTTGCGCCTGAATATCGGCGACAATCGGTGTGGCGTCTTTAAAGTAACCGTCGTGAAGGCCCACAACCTGTAAGCCGGGGTAATCGCGGGCAAGCACTTCTTTTAATTGCGCAATTACCGTGGGCTTGGCCCCTAGAAAATAGGCGGACCGATGTTGGTCGCTGCCCCATTTCAGAAGAGCTTGTAAGGTATCAAAACCGGTAATTCGTTCTGGGAGCGGTTGGTTGAGGATTTGAGCCCCATTTAAGATACCAATGCCATCTGGGGTAATAAAATCGGCCGTGAGTAGTAATTGTTGGTAGTCGGGATGATCGTGACCGTACATCACAATTTCTGGATTGGCAGTAACGACAAAGGTGTTTTGTTGCTGGATAATCCGGTGCTGTACTTCGGTGAGAAATTCCGCCGCAGTTGTCTTCACAAAGGGAATATCTAAAACGGTGACGGTTGGAAAGGTCGATTGCATGAGGTGACTCCTTTCAAGGATTGATTCGCCAATGACCTAAGTCATCGGATCCACATTAAATTTTATGACGCTCTGTTTGTTTCATGCTAAAATAGGGCTATTAGTACGAGAACTAAAAGAGAAGAGTCCGGCTTGAAAACCAGCTAAGGGAGTAGCTTATTATGACGAATTTGTATCCTGACGACAGTTATACTCTGCATACGGATGCCTATCAGATCAACATGATTCAGACGTATTACGAACAAGGAATTGCCGACAAACACGCTGTTTTTGAAGTGTTCTTTCGCGATATGCCCTTTCAAAATGGGTACGCGGTGTTTGCTGGCTTAGAGCACATTGTTCATTATATCCAAAATCTCCATTTTTCCCAAACAGATATTGATTACTTACGGGAAGCTGAAGATTATTCAGCTGAATTTTTAGATTACTTAGCTAATTTTAAATTTCGCGGGTCCATTCGGTCTGCGGTTGAAGGCGAGTTGGTGTATGCCCATGAACCGCTGCTGCAGGTTGAAGGACCGCTGGCCGACTGCCAATTAGTCGAAACGGCTATTTTGAATATTATTAACTACCAAACTTTAATTGCCACTAAAGCCGCTCGGATTCGTTCGGTAGCCGGGGATGACGCCCTTATGGAATTTGGGACACGACGCGCCCAAGAATTTGATGCGGCTATTTGGGGCACCCGGGCCGCTTACATTGGTGGCTTTGATGCAACTTCAAATGTGCGCGCTGGAAAGATTTTTGGGATTCCGATTAGTGGCACGCATGCCCATGCGTTGGTTCAGACTTACGGCAATGATTATGATGCCTTCATGGCTTATGCGCAGACCCATCATGACTGTGTCTTTTTAGTGGATACCTATGATACATTGCGTAGCGGCGTGCCCAATGCCATCAAGGTGGCCCAAGAACTGGGTGATCGAATTAATTTCCAAGGGGTGCGGATTGATTCCGGCGATATGGCCTACTTGTCTAAACGGGTGCGTCAAAAGCTGGATGAAGCAGGCTTCCCTAATGCTAAAATTTTTGCATCTAATGATCTAGATGAAAAAACAATTCAAAGCTTGAAGATGCAGGACGCTAAGATTGACGTTTGGGGAATTGGAACCAAGTTGATCACCGCCTTTGATCAACCAGCTTTAGGTGCCGTTTATAAGATGGTGGCCATTGAAAATGATGCCGGGCAGATGCAAGGAACGATTAAGCTATCCAATAACGCTGAAAAGGTCACAACACCCGGTAAAAAACAGGTTTGGCGGATTACGAAGAAGGCCGATGGCAAGACTGAGGGGGATTATGTGGCTTTGATTGACGAAGATCCACGGAATGAAGACTCTCTCTTCATGTTCCACCCCAGCTTCACGTATATCAATAAGACCGTTAACGACTTCAACGCGCGTCCCATTTTACAACCAATTTTTGAAGATGGTGAATTGGTGTATAAGTTACCAACACTATCAGCGGTTCGGGATCGGTGTCGTGGTGCCCTAGCCAATCTATGGCCAGAATACAAGCGAGACTTGAATCCTCAAAAGTATCCGGTCGACTTGTCACAAGACTGTTGGGATCATAAAATGGCGATTATCAAAGAGATTCATAGTTACGTTCAAAAAATGCCTGAATAAATAGGTAAATGAGTGAAGGGGGTTGTCTGAAATGCGGGCAAAACAACGAGAAATTATTGATGCCTTGAAGGTTAAGCCAACGATTGATCCGGCAACGGAGATTCGCCGGAGTGTTGATTTTTTGAAGGCTTATTTGCAACGATATGACTTTATGAAAACGTTGGTGCTAGGAATTTCTGGTGGGCAAGATTCAACCTTAACCGGCCTGCTTTGCGAACAAGCTGTGACGGAATTACGCCAGGAGACCGGCGATAATGACTATCGATTTATCGCGGTTCGCTTACCCTATGGCGAACAGGCCGATGAGGATGATGCCATGATGGCGATTGACTTCATGGATGCCGATGAGGTCCAGCGAGTTAATATTAAGCCGGCGACTGACGCGATGATTCAGGCGGTTGAAGCAAGTGGTAAGCCGATTAGTGATTTTAACAAAGGCAATGTTAAAGCGCGTCAACGGATGATTGCCCAGTATGCCATTGCCGGTGCTCGGTCCGGTGCGGTCGTGGGTACAGACCATGCCGCGGAGGCTGTGACGGGATTTTACACCAAGTATGGCGATGGGGCGACCGATATTTGTCCGATTTGGCGGTTGGATAAGCGTCAAGGAGCTGCGATGCTGGCCCAACTAGGTGCTCCAGAGCACCTATACAAGAAGGTACCGACGGCTGATTTGGAGGATGACCGACCAGCATTACCTGACGAGGCTGCCTTGGGCGTTCGCTATGAGGATATCGACGACTATTTGGAAGGGCGGTCTGTTAGCGAGGCAGCGGCGAGTCGAATTGAAGACTGGTACGCCAAGACCGCTCATAAGCGGCATTTGCCGGTAAATGTTTATGACACGTTTTGGCAAGAATAGCAGACGGGGAATTAACTGATGCGAAAAAATGATATGAATGGTTATATTCAAGCACTATCGCGCGTTTTACAAGGCACTGAAGATGCCGCTGGCGAAATGAATACCGACTTCGAAACGATGCGTGGGGCGATTGACCACCAAACAGTTGGTGAATTATCGCAAGTTGAGCTGCAAAAGATCGTTGATAACTTCCAACGGGGGACTGATGGTTATGAAGCTAATTTAAATAAATTGGAACAGACTAGTGTGCCCGTCCGTGTATTGGGCAAGCACAAGTCCTTAGTAGCTGCTTATCGGACTTACGTGGAGGCTTGTCAGGCAATGACTGATAGCATTGATGTTGAACATCAAACAGCTGATCAAGCTGCCTTTGACGCAGCTGAAGCTACGCAAGAAAATGCGATGGAAAAGGTTACCGCGGCAACGCAACGGATTATGACCAGCCCAATGTAAGCTGTTAAAAAGCCCGAGGCTATCTCGGGCTTTTTTGGTATTAGAATTGCTGGCCTTCTGGCCGTGCTAGTTTAGTGCACCTATGTCAACTACTTTTAGGCGTGATTGCCCGCCCTCTGGTCGCGGCAAATGGGCTGGAACGTACCGGACACGATTTACGAAGAGGTTGAGCTTCGAGACTTGTGGGTTTGCAAGGTGCCCATTTGGCAACCGAAACGATAACGCCTAACGACCAAAGCGGGTTAGGTTCCCAGAACATGGTATAATGCGAGTATGAAGAAATAACGGAGGGGTTGCATGGCAACGAAACAAGAAACAGCTTTAAGTGAATTAGCTCAGCCAATTCATCAAACGTTGAGCCAATATCGTGTGCGGCAGATTCAAGCCGTCTTGACCCTATTGGATGAAGGCAATACGGTGCCATTTATCGCGCGGTACCGAAAAGAACGGACGGGATCGCTGGATGAAGTCGCCATTCGCGATATTGAAGACGAAGCCCATCGGCTGACCAAATTGAATCAACGGCGCGACGATGTGTTAAAGCTGATTGCAGAGCAAGGTAAATTAACGCCGGCACTCAAAGAAAACTTGATGCACGCAACTGTGCTACAACAGGTGGAAGATCTTTATTTGCCATACAAGCAAAAGCGGCGCACCAAAGCAACGATTGCTCGGGAAGCCGGGTTGGCACCGCTGGCTAATTGGTTATTAACGTTCCCAACGGGTGGCTTAGATGAACGGGCAGCTGCTCTAGTGGCCGCAGATAAGGGATTGCCTGATGTGGCGAGTGTCTGGGCTGGTGTCCACGAAATCTTGGCAGAAACATTTAGTGAACAGGCTGCCTTTCGTGAATGGATTCGACGTTATACGTGGCAGCATGGAGAGTTAACCAGTAAGCTTAAGCGCGGGGCCGCTACGGAGGATGAACAACAAGTTTACGCGACGTACTATGAATTTACGCAGAGCTTAAAGCAGGTGCCGCCGTATCGGGTGTTAGCGATTAATCGGGGTGAACGAGAAAAGATCCTATCTGTGGGAATTAATGTTGATGCGACGTCCATTCTGCAATATGGTCACTTTCGGTTAGTGGGTCAGCATCGTGGACCGGCTGTGGAAAAAGTCACAGCGGCATTTGCGGATGCTTATAAGCGCTTTTTAGGCCCGGCAATTGAACGGGAATTACGCCGACAATTAACGGATCAGGCCGATGAACATGCCATTCAAGTGTTTGGCAATAACCTGTATCACTTGTTGATGCAGGCACCCCTCAAAGGGAAAATTGTGATGGGGTTTGATCCGGCGTATCGAACCGGTTGTAAGCTAGCAATTATGGATGCTAATGGTCGCTTCTTAGCTAAACAAGTCATTTATCCACATAAGCCAGCCGATGCTAAGAAACGGGCGGCGGCAACACCAGCATTTAAAAAATTGCTTGAGGACTATCACGTTGAAATGATTGCCATTGGTAATGGGACTGCTAGTCGTGAATCCGAAGAATTTGTGAGTCAAATACTGAAGACATTGAACCGACCAGTGTATTATGTGTTGGTCAATGAAGCCGGTGCCTCAGTATACTCGGCTAGTGCCAATGCGCGGGCTGAATTTGCTGATTTTCACGTTGAAGAGCGGTCAGCGGTCAGTATTGGTCGACGGTTGCAAGATCCTTTAGCTGAATTAATTAAGATTGATCCGAAAGCTGTCGGGGTCGGGCAGTACCAACACGACGTTCCCAAAAAAGCGTTGGATGAACAACTTGATCGAGTCGTTGAAACGGCGGTTAACCAAGTTGGGGTTAATGTTAATACGGCAAGTCCCGAATTGCTCACCCATATTTCGGGCCTAACAACGACGACTGCTAAGAACATTGTCGCTTACCGTAACGATCATGGCGCCTTTAACAGTCGGCAGGCCCTGCAACAGGTGCCGCGTTTAGGGCCGAAAGCTTACCAACAAGCGGTGGGCTTCTTACGAATTATTGAGGGCAGTGACCCGCTGGATAACACGGATATCCATCCGGAAAGTTATTCAGCCGCCCGTCAGCTATTAACCGGGTTGAACCTCACAACCACGAGCGTTGGCACCCCGCAATTGCAACAGCAATTAGCCAAACTCAATCAGCAACAGTGGGCGAACCAGTTGGGGATTGGACCAGCAACCTTGGCGGATATTGTGACCGGGTTAAGCAAACCCGGTCGTGACTTACGGGATAGTATGCCAGCCCCGCTGTTACGGCAGGATGTGTTGACGATGGCCGACTTGCAACCGGGAATGGAATTGCAAGGCACCGTCCGGAACGTCGTTGATTTTGGTGCGTTTGTGGATATTGGGGTTAAGCAGGATGGCTTGGTCCACATTTCCCAGTTAGCTGATCACTACGTCAGTGATCCTAGCACGGTAGTCACAATTGGTGATGTGGTGACAGTTTGGGTGTTGAGTGTTGATGAGAATCGCCAACGCATTCAGTTGACGATGAAGCAGGCTGCTCGTGACTGATGCAGAACTTCAGCGGCTGGTCGAGCACATTTCTCAAGTCAGCTTTGGTCGTCCGTTTCGCCACCAAGCCACGTTTAACGCACGACTGCGGACGACGGGTGGGCGATACCGACTGACCGATCACAACATTGAATTGAATCCCAAAATGTTAACTGAGCATGATTTAGCTACGCTAATTGGCGTGATTAAGCATGAATTGTGTCACTACCATTTACATTTAGCCGGGCAGTCGGGACAACATCGCACGGCGGCCTTCAAACAGCTATTAAAGCAAGTCGGCGGTTTACGATTTGCACCAGCACCGGCCCCGGTCATCAAGCCCCGCCATTGGCAAATGTATCAGTGTACCCGGTGTCAGCAGGTCTATTACCGGGCGCGAAAAATTAATGTGAATAAGCTCGTGTGTGGTCGGTGTCGGGGACGACTAAAGTGGCGGCAAACCATCTTAGCAACGACTCGGCCGCATGCATAAGGAGGTCAAAATCATGGGAAAGACAATTATTCGGGTACCAGCGACAGCGGCAAACCTCGGTCCTGGTATTGATTCAATTGGAGCAGCGTTACATTTATACTTGACGGTGATTATTGAAGAAAAGACAGAAAAGTGGCGGGTTAATCATGCCTTAGGGACAGAAATTCCTCGGGATGAAAACAACTTGATGGTCAAGACGGCCTTACAGGTTAACCCCAAGTTGACGCCCCATCAATTGACAGTTATGTCGGATATTCCGGTATCTCGCGGATTAGGTAGTTCAACGAGTGCCATTATCGCTGGGATTAAGATTGCCAATGAGTTGGGTGAAATGGACTTAACAATTCCGGAACAGTTAAACTGGGCCGTTAAATTGGGCGGTGAGTTGGATAATGTCGCACCAGCGTTGTTGGGACAGGCGGCGGTCGCCACGGTAAATGAAGATGAGGCTACGGCAATCAAGTTACCCTTGCCTGAGCTGCGGGTTTTAGTCTTTATCCCAGGCCAAAAGTTACTAGCACGCAAGAGTCGTGAGGCTTTGCCAAAGGACTTGCCATTTGCGACAGCGGTTCATGCCAGTGGTGTGGCGAATGTCTTAGTGGCGGCATTGCTGACCAAGGATTGGGAATTAGCAGCGAAAATGATTGAACGCGATGAATTTCACGAACAAGCGCGTTCACAGTTGGTGCCTGAATTGAAACAAATCCGGGATGCAGCCCATGAGTTGGGGATCACAGGAACGTACCTAAGTGGGGCTGGTCCAACAGTTGTGACCTTTGGTACATCGGCGCAAGTGACGCTATTGCGGACAAAACTGGCGAAGCTTGATTTGGCCGGTAGTCTGCGTATCTTGGATTTGGACCCTGATGGTGCTACGGTTTTGACGGACGCTTAGACGTTGGCCTAAGCGGTTAACGACTAAATAACCAATTATTTTGAATTAACTTACAAAAAATATTGTCAGGATGAAAATCATTTGGTATACTATTTCTTGTGAGTTAATGCGGCCATGGCGGAATTGGCAGACGCGCAAGATTAAGGATCTTGTCCGGGTAATCCGGGTGGAAGTTCGAATCTTCTTGGCCGCATCTATAACGAAAAAGAGTGAGGATCAGCGGTAAAACGTTGATTCTCACTCTTTTTATTTTACTGAATGAGGACGCAAGGCGCAGATCGTCCTCACAAAAAAGGTACTTAGAACAACACAGTCAGTGTCTGCCAAGTACCTTTTAGTATATCTAGCGTTAGAAATCTTGCGTTAAGTTACAGCTTGAATAATCGCTGGGCATTTTGACGAAACATCTTGGTCTTAAGGGACGGGGATAGTAAATCAGTGGTTTCCAATTTATTTGCTAAGCCAATCACTGCTGGTGTTGGTGTGTAAGGTGTGTCGGATGCGTATAATAATTTGTCGGGGTCAATCAATTCAAGGAGTGCCGGTAATTGCTGCGATAATACCATACCAGCAACGTCAAAGTATTGGCTACTCATGACACTTTGAATATCCAATTGTTCGGAGGTTAACTTAGGGTTTAATCCCCTAGCAAAAGGAATCCGATTAGCCACTAGGGGTAAGACGGCACTTTTACACGGTGGGGTATTATTTTTAACGCAAACACAGATGGGAATTAGTTTTGCCGACATGGTTGCCGGAATTGTCGAGTTTGGGGAGAACCAACAAGTCCGAGCCGCACTTAATGATTTAAGGGACATGTTTGGTCAGTACATCGAACAGGTGACGACTGACCCTAGCCAGTTGGAGATAAACAAACGCCTTTATTTTGAGATGTGTATCGGGAACATTGCGCTATTTAATACCAGCACATTTCCGGTTGACAAGGGCGTCCAGATTTTACAACAGAATCTAAAGCGGGTCTTGGAGTTGTTTTAATAACTGACAAAAAGAATCAGTCTGGCTGGGAAGTGTGCTGAGCGGACTGATTCTTTTGGTTTGAATGGCAGGATTAAGCTTGAATCCAAGTGACTAATTGCGGCCACCATCGGGTATAAGCGCTGACGAGTCGGCCAGTGATTAAGGCCGATAGTATGGTTCCCTCCCGGACGCCGACTAGCCCGTGAAGGCCGAATAAGGCCAAGATGATCGCGACAACAACCATTGCGCCATCACACCAGACCTTGGCTCGGGGGAATTCTCGGTGGGTAGCGACGGCAACGGCACCTGCTATGCCTTCGCCAGCCATCACGATTGTTTTCGAATTAACCTCAAAGAAAACGCCCCAAGCGAGAATGACAATACTGAGTAAGGTGGCTAGTAGCTGGGCCCCGTAGTGCTGTAGTGGCAGCCAGCTTAACCAGTGAGTAAAAGCATCAATTAAGACACCGAAAATAACGGAAGGAATTAGCTGCAACCAGGCCCAAGGGGAAAACTCATGGCGCAGAAAGGCCGCTTCTAATAAGATGAGCACGATCATGAAGAGAATCGTGACTTGCCCAATTGTGAGTGGGGTCATGAGACTTACAACATTAGGAATGCTAGAAATTGGCGAGGTTCCCAAGCTGGCAAGTTTGGCGAGAGCCACAGCAATGGCCATGAGGATTAGGCCAAATGTGAGACAACTATAGTGTTTTAAAAAAGAGATAAATGCTGTCGTGAGTTTTCAGTTCCTTTCTTGTCGCTGTTGGAGGGTCTGGTAAATGGCCGCAAGTTGTTGACCAGTCACCTGAGCATTAGCCTGTGGGGTTGCCGCAAATAAGGCCTGCCACCACGCGCCCATCACTTGACGAATCTGGTCGGCCTGCTGGTAGCCAGTTGGTGTTAGGGTAATGCGTTGGGCACGGCCGTCTTGTGGATCGGGGGTCCGCTCAACCAATTGTTTAGTGGTTAAGGCGCGTAAGTCACGAGCGACCAGACTGGGGTCCAGTACCATTTGATGGGCAATTTCCCGTTGTGTGAGTCCGGGATGATCGGCAACAAATAAGAGCAGGTCGCCTGTCGTTGCTCGCAAGTCGAGGGCTGCAATTTGCTCATTGAAGTCATGCTTAGATTGGCGGTAAATACTGGCAATATATTTATTAAAGGTAATGGGTTGAGTCATGAGTAACCTCTTTTATAAAAAAATAGTGGATAAGTCCATTAAATTCTTAAATTGGAGACTTGTCAACCAGTGAGTTAAATGACAAACAGATAACAATTGCTTGCCGCAATCGTTTTCAACGCAAATGGGTCTTCAAAAAATCTTAAGAAGCGTGTAAGATTATTTCTTAATGGCAAAGACTTCAAGCAAAAAGACTGACATTCGTCTGGTTAGGCGTTATGATAGTTTTCTTGCGTCAATTTGATTGACAAAAAATTCAAAGGAGGTCCGCACATGAGCGACTTGACCAAGGGTAATTCCCTGAAACTAATTTTCTTCTTTACGATTCCACTGTTGATTGGTAATCTATTCCAACAGTTATACAATGTCTCTGATACAGTGGTGGTTGGCCAAACCCTTGGTGTTAAGGCGCTTGCCGCTGTGGGGGCCACTGGTTCAATTAACTTCTTAATTATTGGGTTTGCCCAAGGGTTGACGGCGGGGTTAGCGATTATTACGGCCACACGGTTTGGTGCCCGAGATTATAAGGGTGTCCGGCAATCTTTTGCGGCGAGCATCATTATTTCAATTTTGATGACGATTGTTTTGACGGTTCTGTCACTAACATTTGTTGACCCGATTTTAAAATTAATGCAGACACCAGCTAGTATTTTTGCCAATGCGCGGATCTTTATCAGCACCATCTTTGCCGGAATCTTTGCATCGATGGCGTTTAACTTGTTATCTAATATTATTCGTGCACTGGGGGATTCCCGAACGCCATTAATCTTTTTGGTCATTGGGACCGTTGTTAACGTTGTTTTAGAGTTATTATTTATTTTAGTCTTTCACATGGGGGTTGCCGGTGCCGGTTGGGCGACGGTCATTTCCCAAGTGGTTGCTTCCTTGTTGTGTGTGGTGTACATCATTCGCTCAATTCCGTTGCTGCACATTACGCGGGATGATTTCAAAGTGAGTGCTAATGAATTGTGGCAGCATTTTTCAACAGGGATGCCCATGGGCTTTCAGCTATCGATCATTGCGATTGGGACGATGGTGATGCAGGCCGCCCTGAACTCGTTAGGGACCGACTCTGTGGCTGCTTCTACGGCTGCTTCTAAGGTCGATCAATTGTGTTCTCTACCAATGTCCTCATTTGGGGTAACCATGGCTACTTTTGCCGCACAGAACTTTGGTGCTGGTAAGTATGGGCGGATCATGGAAGGGGTTAAGAAAACTCTCTGGCTGTCTGGTAGCTTTGCCGTCTTTGCCGGAGCCTTGGTGATCTTCTTTGGGAAACCCATTGTGACGTTGATTATTGGAACGGCAGACGAACATGTTATCCAATTATCCCAGACCTACTTCAATATTATCGGGAGTACTTACCTGCTATTGAGCGTGCTCTTCATTATTCGCAATACGCTACAAGGACTGGGACGGCGGGTCTTGCCGACGCTTGCCGGTGTTGGTGAACTAACCATGCGGGTCTTTGCCGCTTTGGTCATGGTTAAAGCATTTGGTTATGCTGGGGCTGTTTCCGCAGAACCGTTGGCTTGGTTAGGTTCCTGTGCGATTTTGATTCCATCATGGATTCGAGCGGTTCGGCAACTTCGTAACCTGCAACGTTCGGTGGAAGTGGTCGAAGGGGAGCCGGCGACACCGGCATTACCTAAAAAAGCTGTGTCAGCAGATTCCCATTAGGCAATAAAGCATGATAAACTAAGGTGTGGCCTTCGGGTCAGACCTTTTTCTTTTATACGATCTTAAATTTTTAATGAACGAGGAGTGCTGACCAAATGAAGACGTTTATTTTTGATGTTGATGGCACCTTATTAGATACGGAAGCCATGTATATGAAATCGTTACAAGCAATCTTACATGAACGCGGGATTGAGCGATCTTATGCGGAACTCGCCACGACCTTTGGCATTCCTAGTAAAGACGCGTTGATTCGTCTGAATGTCTCCGATATTGAGGGGGTATTAGCCGAATGGGGCCCACGAACCCAAGATTATCGGGATACGGTTGCCATTTATGATGGGATTCCGGTTGCCTTGGAGCAATTACGGTCAGCGGGGGCCCAACTGGCCATTATGACCTCTAAGCGTCGATTTGAATATGATCGAGATGTTGTCAGCTTAGGATTGGACCAATATTTTGACCAGGCAGTGGTTGCTGAAGATATTGCGCATGGTAAGCCCGCACCTGACGGGATTTTATTGGCGATGCAGCGATTAGCCGCCCAACCAAGTGACACCATCTATTTAGGCGACACGGTGTATGACGCTGAGGCCTCCGCGGCAGCTCGCGTCACCTTTGGCTTTGCCGCTTGGAATGGACGAACACCACGGGATTTTACGCCAGATGTTAGCCTAACGACTCCGCAGGCCATGCTTGATCTGTTGTAAAAATACCGGAGTGGTAGATGGAAACGCTTTTTTATGCTATATTAAATGCAGACGCCATTTACAGAAAACGGCTAATTTAGCGGAACGAATAAAGGGGTGGCAGAATGCTCGCCATAATCGTCACAAGTCACGGAGAATTTGCCCGTGGAATTTTGCAAAGTGCAGAAATGATTTTTGGAAAAGCCCAAAAGGTTGTTGCGGTGACATTAGCGGCTAATGAAAGTGTTGAGGATTTGGCAAATCATTACCAAGCAGCCATCGCAGATATGCAACCCGTTTCGGAGTTGCTGTTTTTAGTTGATCTGTGGGGTGGCTCACCATTTAACGCTGCGAGTCGGGTGGTGGCCCAACAGCCAGATAAATATGGCCTCGTGGCTGGTCTGAATTTGCCAATGCTAATTGAAGCATTGTCCATTCAGAATCAAACGTTAGCGGAAGTGATTCCCCATCTTGAGCGAGCGGCTCAGGGCGGAATTCGCCATTTGGATTTACAAGCAGGTGCAGGAGAGGACGATTTATTATGACCATGACAATTAAATTAGCGCGGGTTGATAACCGCTTATTACATGGTCAGGTCGCTACGGTCTGGACCAAGACGGTTAAACCTAATCGTATCTTAGTGGTATCGGATGCGGTTGCGCAGGATCAGTTACGTAAGGTCTTGATTACCCAAGCGGCGCCTGCTGAAGCTAAAGCTAACGTGATATCGGTGGCTAAAATGACCCAAATCTATCAGGATAGTCGGTTTGATGGGTTTCAACCGATTATCTTAACCGAAAGCCTAGCTGAGATGGCCCAACTAGCAGCCGCTGGCATTAATTTGACCGCTACAGGGGTTAATGTGGGTAATCTGCCATATACGGCAGGAAAAACGATGTTGACCAACAGTGTGTCGGCCGATGCAGCCGACGTTGCAGCGGTCCGACAGTTGGTGGCGGCCGGGGTACCTGTCTATACACAGACGGTGCCAACCGATCGACAACAGGATTTCTTGACATTGGCAACTAAAAAAGGCTTGTCTTAATACCTCACTCGGTGGGTTACTCTCATCGAGCGGGGTGTTTTTGCGAGTAAACAGATTTAAGATGATATGAAGGGAGTCAAGCAGCTAGTGAATGTTTGGGGTGTATTACTTATTGCCTTTTTGGCCGGAGTTGAAGGGGTGATTGACGAATGGGAATTCCATCAGCCCATTGTTGCCTGTACCCTTGTGGGATTGGCAACGGGGAATTTAGTAACGGGGATTGCGCTGGGAGCTTCACTTCAGTTGGTCACGTTAGGGTGGATGAACATTGGTGCGGCGGTGGCACCAGATCCAGCATTGGCTGCTGTGGTGGCTGCTTGGTGGGTGAGTGGCCCAGCACATTTGCCGGTCGCCATGGGAGTCATTGTGGCGATCCCATTAGCACTGATTGGTCAGGGGCTGACTCGCGGATTACGTCAACTGATCGTACCACTGGTTCGGCAAGCTGATGTGGCAGCTGCTAATGGTAATTTACGACAAATTGACTGGCTGCAGCGTGGTGCCGTGGTCTTACAAGGACTACGGGTGTTAGTACCGACGGCCCTATTAATGATGGTCCCAATGCAGTGGTTGCAAATAGGCTATCAGGCAATTCCAGCGGTACTACAAGGTGGATTGCGAGTGACCGCCGGTTTATTGGTCATTGTCAGTTTTGCCGTTGTGATTAATATGATGGCAACGCGGCAATTGTGGCCGTTTTTCTTCATTGGATTTGCCCTGGCCACGGATAGCCACCTTAGTCTGGTCGCCTTAGGGCTGATTGGAATTGGCTTAGCCATTATTTACTTACGATTGGACCATCCGCATGGTGGTGGCACCGGCCCAACTTCTACGGATGAAGATGAATTGGATCGTGAACTAGATGACTTGTAAGGAGACAGCAAACATGACAGATTCGGGAGCACCAAAAACATTAACCTTAGGTGACCAGCTTTTGATTTTTGGCCGCTCTGGATGGGAACAGGCTGCTTGGAATTATCCGCGGTTACAAAATCTGGGCTTCTGCTATATTATGATTCCGGCAATTCGACGGCTCTATGCGACTGATCAGGCTGAAATGCGGGCTGCGGCTCAGCGACACCTAGAACTCTTTAATACCATGCCCTATATGCAGTCCTTAATTACGGGAGTGACATTATCTTTAGAAGAGGATCGAGCGAATGGAAAACCTGTGAGTGCTACCGACATCAATGCGGTTAAGGTTGGGATGATGGGTTCCCTGGCCGGTGTGGCTGATCCGGTTTGGTGGGGCACCTGGCGGCCAATCCTGAGTGCCTTTGCCGCTAGTTTAGCTCTGAGTGGGTTCGGTATCGTTGGCCCACTGGTTTTCTTCTTAGGTTGGAATTTAGTGCGACTTGGGTTTCGATGGGGCGCGCAGCGTTGGGGATATCGGCAAGGCCTGAAAGTGGTGACGAGCCTCAGTAGTGGGGTCTTACAACAATTGACGTTGGGAGCTTCAATTGTGGGGATGTTTGTGATGGGGGCCATCATTCCCCGATGGACCCACGTTAGATTGGCCCCAATTATTGCAACGAGCCACCGGACAACCTTATCGCTGCAAGCAATGATGGATCAGTTACTGCCGGGACTCATTCCCCTCGTCTTAACGGTGGGCTGTGTGTGGTTGCTGCGGCGCCATGTCAAACCGTTGTGGTTATTAGCGGGCATTTTTGTATTGGGCATTGGCGGCTACTGGTTAGGTATTTTCTATTGAAAAAAGGTGGTCACTGGTCTGTACTCAGTGATCACCTTTTTTGATTGGCAACGTTATCAATGATGATTTGACTCTATGGTCGTTGGTCGATGGGGCTTGAGTTGCACGTCGAAGACTTCTAAGAAGAAGGCAACCAGTGGCACGCCGACGATTAATCCCCAAGCGCCGAAGAGTCTTTCACTAACAATTAAGGTAATAAAGGTCACGAAAATAGGCAAGTTAGTCGCATTGGTCATGAGACGGGGATGAAGAAAGTAAGATTCAAACAAGTGAATTAAAATCACGAGAACTAACACCGCAGCCAAGCGCAGAATGCCACCACTGATAAAGGCGATAATGGTCAGTGGAATGAGCGAGATTAACACACCAGCAACCGGAATCAAGCCGAGAAAGAAAACCATAATTCCGAGAATTAAGAGGCTTGGCATGCCGACTAACCAAAGGCCAATCACCATCAACACTGTATTGATGGAACAGATCATCAATTGGGTTTCGATAACCGTACCGAAAATAGTCACAAATTTCAGAATCAGCTCACCCATGGGGACAAACAAACGGGAAAAACGGCTTTTGGTAAATGCATGAACGAAGTGGCGTAACTGGGTCTTCGTGAGATTGAAAATAAAGCTAAAGAAGAAGGCCAAAATAACGGTTTCCACACCAGAACTAAAGCGGGACAACTTAACAATGCCACTTGTAAATAAGGTTTTACCGTTGTTGATCACTGAGGCATTTTGAGTCAGATTTTTAATCCATCTGGTCAGGGTGGTTTCTAATTGGGGATAGGTAGTGACCAGTTCCTTGAGCGTGTTTGGTAGTCGGGAAACTTCCGTGACCAGTGGCGGGATGATTTGTGCAAATGCAGCTACTAGAATCCCTAAAAAGATCAGATACACTAATAAAGTCGCAATTAAATGGTGAACGTGAAGCCGATGTTCAAGTCCCATAGTAGCCGCATTACCAAGATAGATGAAGATGATCGTGAACAGCGCTAAGGATAAGAAGGCCCGGGCGTTCCAGGCAAGGATGATGAGTAAGATTAGTGCAAAGTAATAAGCGGTTAATGGACTTTGCCAAAATCGTTTCAGAGCAGATACCATGTTGTTATTCCCCCTCGAGATAAGTACTTTAAGCCTACACGCCACCAATGGGGAATGCAACCAGCTACTGATGAGCAATACCAAACACCCCCTCGCCAGTTAATTTGTCGAGGGGGTGCAATGCGTTGGTAGTTATTGGATCGTGACGCGATCCCGGCCAGTTTGTTTGGAGTGGTATAAGTTACGATCTGCGCGATGGAAGATATCGACTCGCTGGTCATCGTCAGTATGAAGTTGGGTCACCCCAGCTGAAATACTAATCGAAATTTGATGACCATCATGAGAGAAGTGTGCCTCGCGAACGCGCTGTGCGATAGAATGAACTAAGGGAGCCGCCTGTTCAGTGGTATAGCCAGTAAATAGAATCGTAAATTCTTCGCCACCAGTGCAATAGAGGTGAAGGGTGTCATCGAGTTCCCCAAGTTGCTTGGTCACTAATTGGGCAGTGTGGCTGAGAACGTAGTCACCGGCTAGATGCCCATAGGTATCATTTACCTGTTTGAAGTGGTCAATATCAAATAACATGAGCGTTAGCGGCTGATCGGTTGTACGACTGTGGGCAAATTGTTCTTCGAAATCATTTTTAAAAGCGAAGTAGTTATTAACGTGTGTCAGTTCGTCAAAGTTGGTGGTATAGGTTAACCGGGCTAAAGTTGCGGCGCCGGTCATGAGTGAATCAACGTAGAGGTACATCATACTTAACAATAGGAAGATGAATAGCATTTCCCACAGAATATTAGTCGTCGTAAGGTGAAAGCGAGAGCCGATAAGGGCCCACAAAATTGCTGATAAGATCAGTGATGGGATGATGAAGCGGAAATAGTCTGTCCAATGATCTTGTTTACGGGTGCGCATGGCCTTCATGACGTAAAATAAGGCGACGTAGACACCGGCATAAATCCAGGAGAGAGGGACCCCTAGCGTCCCATTAATACCCATGTAGATGAGAATCGTACCAAGCGTCTCCCACCAATGAATATCCATTAACAAGAAATAACTGACAAAGACGACCGCGAAAATTTTAAAGTTACTAAAGACCCAACTGTTAGCTGAGTCACGAACCGAGAGTTGGAGGCCAAAGATGATCACAATCATATAGAGGAGGCCAAAGATATTCCGAACAGCTTCGGGGTCGGGATGGTAACCGAATTTTTGTAATAGACGGACGATCCGATTGGTTAAAAACCAATATAAGGTTAAGACTCCCAGTAAGAAAAAGAAACTCGTAATTGCGGGCGCCACGAACCAGTGTGACCAGGTCATGGTTAGTTGTCCTCCAATCTGTAAGTGTCAGTGTTAATCAGTCCACTAGTTATACATTAATTCAATTATTTAATGACTGCTGTTAATATCATATCATAACCTTAAATGTTAAAAAAATGTCCAAAAATAAGACAACGGCCACTGTCGTTGTCTTATTTTTGAATGAGTATTTAGACCAAGCTAGGTTTACCATAAAGGTAACCTTGATGGAGTGTAATGTGATTTTTCTTGGCTAAAGCTTGATCTTTTTCATCTTCGACACCTTCGAGAATTAAGCGTAGCCGGTAATCACGGGCAACCTGGGCCCAGAAAGCTAGGCTTGAGGGGATTAGGGCTTCTTCGCCGGTTTGCCGGAGATTTTGCATCGCGAATTTGATTTCATCGACGAATGGCAACAGGTCGCGAATATTTTGATAAGTGTTTGATCCAGTGCCGACATCATCGAAAACGAGATCAATTCCGTACTGATGCACCGCGAGACTGAAGGCCTTTATCTCTTCAAGCGAAGGTGCTTCGGTCAACTCAATGGTTAGAGCGGCTGGGGCAATCCGCTTTTTTAAAGCGATAATCGACCCTAGTGTCAGTGGATTTCGTAGTTGCTGATTGTCAATGTTGAACGCTAAAACCTGATGGTTGACAGCTGTATGCAATGAATTAGCGGTTTTCTCCAATAGTTTCGTTTGTTCTGGGATAGAGATATCTGTGAAGTGTTTAGGTAATACCCAGCAATCATGCTGTTGTTTGCGTAAAAGTACTTCATAGCCAAAGACTCGGTGATTATCTTGATTAATTTGTGGTTGAACAAAAAAACGATACATAACCGTGTGCTCCTTTTAGTAGCTTTTTTGCTGGTAAATGGCTTGTTAGTTTACATCCATTTTAACGCATTTTCAAAAAAGAACAATGCCTATATCGTTTATTCTGATGACAGACGCTAACTTTTAAGAAATCCATGAAGTCCGGTGAGATTTAAGGCCACTATTTTTTGTTTCAACTCAGCAGACGACATCTCAATTTGACCCGTAATACGCAACCGGAACAGGGTTAAGGTGCCGTCGATAAGAAAATTAGCGCAAATCTTAGCATCGGCTTCGCTGAGACCATAACCGAGTTGAAAGTTTTGAGTTAAACCGATGGCGACTTGGCGCTTAACCCGCCGCGAGGCAAAGCTATAGTCATCAGAGGTGAGGATAAAGGTGTAGAAGTCTGGGGCTTCTTCAAAAAAAGCCGACAGACGATCGTACCAGAAGCCGGGTTCGACGGTTGAATATGTCGTTCCTGGGGTAGGGAGCAATAGTTTTAAGAGTTTATCGGCAATTTCGTCAGCGAAACTGTAGGCCAAGTCGTCGATAGAGTCATAGTGCAAATAGAATGTCTTGCGATTGATATTAGCTTCATCGGTGAGTTGCTTAACGGTAATGTCATGGTAAGGGTATTGTCGGGCAATTTTACGATAGGCCTGACGTAAGGCTGTTTTGGTACGTTGAACACGTCGATCGGTCATCAGTTCCTCCTAGTTAAACCCCAAATGAGGCGAAAGTGTGGCTTAATCCTCAGGTTGGGTCTTTTTGTTGTGGAAGTTCTCCGCCAAAATACGTATGCGGTATGACCGAATGAGGTTAAGTTGTTCACACTATAGCATAAACAAGGGGGGAAGTGCGATGATTAAAGCAGAATGGCGGTATTTAAAACAGCATAAGCTACTAATGATTGTTTTATTTGTGATTATGTTGATCCCGTCGATATATGCAGTAACCTTTTTAAAGTCGATGTGGGACCCCTATGGGAAACTATCAGATCTGCCGGTGGCTGTGGTGAACCATGACCACGCTGTAGATTATCAGGGGCAACACCTGGCAGCCGGGCAGACGCTGGCAACCAATTTGCGACACTCTCATGGGATGGATTTCAAAATTGTTGGTGCCCAAAGTGCCGCTCGGGGCCTCAAGGCGGGAAAATACTATATGATTGTGACGATTCCACAAAACTTTTCGCACAACGCGACGACATTAATGACCAAACGGCCAAGTAAGATGGTATTACATTATGAAACGAGCGCCGGGCACAATTTTACTGCGGCTAAGATGACGGCAAGTGCCGCCAAGGCGGCCGCACAAAGCGTGGGTGAGCAGGTGACGAAGAGCTATGCACAAACGATGTTTACGTCAATCAAAAAGTTGGGAACGGGATTGACGACGGCAGCAAAGGGCAACCACCAGTTAGTACAGGGGAGCCGTCAACTGACGGTGGCGGATCAAAAGGTCGCCGATGGTTTAAAGACGTTAGCAGCTAGTTCTGTCAAATTAACTAATGGTGAACAGACACTTACCGAGCACCTGCAAACGTATGTTACTGGCGTCAACCAAGCTCAAGCGGGAAGTCAGCAACTAACAACGGGGTTGGACCAACTGTTACAGAAGTCTCAGCAATTAATTGTGGGCAGCCAAAGACTGGCAACGGGGAGTCAACGGGTCAGCAAAGGTGTGGACGCCTATACGCAGGGAGCAGACAACGTGAATATGGCTGCTGGTCAATTAGCCAGTGGGTCACAAACGATCAGTACTGGTGCCCAGGAGTACGTTGCTGGTGTGACGAATGCCAATGCTGGTGCCCAGACGTTAAGTCAGCAGTTAGTTACACTGAATCAAAAGACGACGCAGTTAAATACCAATTTGACCCAGGTGGCTGACCATAGTCAGTCGTTAAGTTCGGGTGTCGGACAATTGACGACCGGTAGCGCGGCACTGGCAGCGGGGTTGAAGAAGGTACAAACGACCCTTGGTGGCTCGGCCACGCAACAGGCGGCCTTAAAACAGGCGGTTAGTCGCTTGGCAGAGAGTACGACAACCCAAGCCGCAGTTAAGCAGGATGCAGAAAAGTTAGAGACGACCTTAACGACAATGACTAACGCTAAGACAACAGCTGAGTCGAGCTTGCACAGTCAACTAGCAGCGACTGCGGATAAGGCTGGATTAACGGCTAGTCAAAAGGCGGCAATGCTAAAGACGGCCGACACAGCCAGTAGCCAGAACGATCAATCCCTAAATGCGGTCCAACGCGCGGCCCAACAATTAAGCCAAGATCTGAGTGAACTGCCAGATAGTGCGAATGTTGCGGCGCTTTCAACTCAACTCACGACGGCCGCAAGTAAGCAGAATGAATTGGCGACGGCAATTGATACTTTGACGATTAATGCGGACACGCTCAGCCAGCATTTAGCGACAGCCAATTCGGGGTTATCAGCACTGAACACGGGGTTGCAAACATTGGCGTCTAAGTCCACTCAGTTAACTAGTGGTGTCAGTCAATTAGCTGATGGGGCAGGAACTTTGGCCGTTGGAACGCAAGCGTTGCACACTAAGGGGAATTCTCTAACAGCTGGGACGACAAAGCTGGCTTCAGGAAGTAGCCAGTTAGCGACGGGCACTCAACAGTTAACGGCTAAAAATCAGCAGTTAACTAGTGGGACAGCCCAAGTGACTTCGGGTTTGACGACGTTAGCGCAACAGACGCCAGCGTTAAAACAAGGGGTTACAAAGCTGGATACCGGGGCAACTAAGCTGACAAGTGGCTTAACGACCTTGGCGACTAATGGGCCAAGGTTAACGTCGGGGATGCAAACCATTCTTGCTGGTAATCAGCAGGCAACGGCTGGCACACGGAAACTAGCAACTGGGGCCGAGTCAGTGACGACTGGCACAGCCAAAGTACAAACGGGTAATCAAAAATTAGCTACCTCACTTAAAAAGGCGGGGGATCGTGCGACGGTACATCCGTCTCAGCTAACTTACCGGCAGTTTGCTAAACCAACGACCACTAGCCATACGGAGCGTGACGAAGCACCCAATAATGGCACGGGAATGGCACCATACATGGTGTCTGTCTCCCTCTTTGTGGGGGCTTTGGCCTTCAATATGATGTTTGATATGTATACGCCACGGAAATATCCGCGAAGTGTGGTGGCTTGGTGGACAGGTAAGGCATCAATTATGGGGGCATTTGTTCTAGGCGAAGCGATACTGATTATCAGCCTTTTGGAATTAATTGATGGTCTGGCACCCGTTCATGCATGGGCAACTTTCGTGATGATTTTGTGCACAGGAGCGGCCTTCATGGCAATTGTGTATTGGCTGAATTTGGTGTTAGGACGACCGGGGGCCTTTTTCGCCATGATCTTGATGGTGTTACAGTTGGGTGGCTCAGCCGGTACTTACCCAATTCAACTATCGAATGGCTTTTTTAACGCCATTCATCCCTGGTTGCCGATGACCTATTCTGTCAATGGATTACGGGAGACGCTGATGATTGGAAATACAGCGCTTCCTGAGATGGGCATGTTGTTGGGGGTTACGGTGGCCTTTTCTGGATTGGCAGTTTTGTTTTATGCACGACGTCATGGTCGGATATCGGCGATGGATTTTACGGATAAGGTGCCGGGTACGCAGACTAAATCCTAATTTAAGGGACCAGTAGACTGAATGGCACGGAAATAATTTGCAATAGTAAATAGGGTTTCCAAGAAGTTACCTAGCTCTTGGAAACCCTATTTATGGTATTAACCGATGTGGCAATAAGTCAGCGAGGCTTTTCGCTAGGTTAGTGTGCCGCTTCTTGCTGAATCTTGGCAAGCTGGCGGTATTGAGATTGCATCCAACTCAAGTAGGTCTTACCTTTAGGTAGTGTTTCAGTAACGTTTAGGACGGGGACGTGATGTTGCTTGGCTAATTTGACCATGGTTGCGACAGTTTTGTCACTAGCTTGGGAGTTGTTTACGAAAAAGGCAATTCGGTGATTGATGATATCTTGGCGCATAGCTTTGATGGATTTAGGCGAAGGATCGGTGCCATTTTCAACGGCCATTTCAAAGCTAGAATTATTACGCCGATAGCCGAGGGCCGTTAAGGCGTAGTCAAAAACAGGTTCGCTAACGTCAACTCGTTGTTGATGGCTTCGCTGCTTGAGCGTCTTTATCTGTTGCTGTAAGGGGGCTAGGTGGCGAATATAAGCGGCAGCGTTTTTTTGATAAACCTGTTTGTACTTGGGGGCCTGTTTACCGAACTGAGTGGCAAGGGCATTAGCTAGGGCCGCCATTGTCTGTGGATCATACCAGAGATGCTCGTTGTCCCCAACTTTTTTCTTCATAACATCTTCACCGACACGCAAATTGGTGACGCCCTTACGTCCAGAGCTCTTCACGAGCTTTTGCATCCAGGCATCATAACCGATGCCGTTGGAAAGAACCACATTGGCCGTGGTGACGGCCTGTGCGTCTTTGGGGGTGGGGTCAAAGTCATGCGGATCGATGCTAGGACTCTTAATGATTGTCGTGACAGTACCGTGATCCCCGAGGACGGCTTGTGCCACTTCACCATAAAAGTCGAGACTGGCAACGACGTGGATTGGCTTTGCCTGACTAGTGGTAGCTTTCTTTTGGGACGAACAAGCGGCTAAGGTGCCACCGAGTGTGAACAAAACGATTAACAAGGATAGCTTTTTCCAAAAAGATGACATGATTTCTCTCCTCAATCTAAATAGTAATTATTACTATTTAAATATTATAGAAAAATTGTCAAATTGGCAAGGGGAATTTTTAATTTCGTGTAAATAAAAACCAACCATTCGCAAAGAAATGGTTGGTTTTTATAGTTTATTAGTAGCCGTAACCACTGTTATCACTGCTACCGTATGCGGTAGAACCAGTCGTGTCAGTATCGGCATCCGTTGTAAATTTAGTCGTATTGGCTAATTCCAATGTTTTACGAATATGATTGGACACTTTTTTAAGCTCGCTAGTTGTTGGGACTTGGTAAGATAAGCCATCAATCATGGCATCTTGTCCTTGTAGTGTTTCTGACTTGATATGATGAGAAGCGTCCCCATATTTAGCCCGAATCTGCATCAGATCATCGAAGGTCAAATCAGTCTTCAAGTTACCATTGAGTGATTTGAGGATGGTTTGATAGCGTGTAATTGATGATAAGCCAGCGGCCTTAACGACCATTTTCTGAAGGACCTGCCGTTGTCGCTTTTGCCGGCCATAATCACCTAACGGATCTTCGTGGCGCATCCGGGAGTAGGCGAGGGCTTGCTTGCCATTCAAGTGAATCTTCTTACCCTTGGTAACATTAGCGGCACCATAATGGAAAGTCAGTGGTGGTGTAACATCGACACCACCAACAGCATCTACCATTTTTTCCAAGCCACCCATATTCACGATGGCATAAAAGTCGATGGGAATATCTAGCAGATTCTCAACGGTCTTTACAGCCGTTTTCGAACCGCCAATGGTGTAAGCCGCATTAATCTTTTGAACCGAAGCGTTGACACCAGAGCCAACCGTTACCCGTGTGTCCCGAGGGATACTAGTGAGATAGGCCGTTTCCTTTGTCGGATTGATGGTGGCAACCATCAAGGTGTCGGTTCGGCCGACATCAGAACGTCCTAAGGCCCCCGTATCAGTCCCCATTAACAGAATCGAGAAGGGTTTATTCTTCTTTAAGACCGCTGAGACATTACGACTTTTAGCTGCGTTAGAAGATTCATAGGTTTGACTGAACGTTTTTTTGGCCGAGTTCCATGCTTGATACCCGTAAGCTAGGCCCCCGCCTAGCAATACGAGTAGGGCAATTACGATAGTCCACATCACGGGGCGATGGGGATGTACCTGTGGTGCTTTATAGTGAGAGTTACGGTCGGCACGGCTGCTATAGACCTGTTCGAAATCTTCCGGTCGATGTTGCCGTCTTGTTTCGTTATCATTTGGCATAGTTATTTCCTCATCCTCATCAAAATCTTTACCCATTATAAATCGGAACGGGGCCTTATAAGGTAAAAAGGCCCGTTGACTTTACCAGATCTTAAAATTCCCCTGGAATTAATCTGTAGACTCAATTAATTTATTAGACCATAAAAACGGCGATTCGTAAACGTTCGGACCGGATAAATTCGTGAAAAACTGGGCCAATTAGTCCAAATTTCAAAAAATCTTAGTCATTGTCAAGGTAAGGGTAAGGCTGATAAATGTGGAATTGTAACCGGTTGCGTCAAGGATAGATAGCAGGGGCGTGCTATAATTAAAAGCGTTGCTTAAGAAACTCTAATTTTTTTACAATCTTTAACAGGGAGGTCCCGGAATGGCCGTCTTTATTCGTAGTGTTTCCGGTGTTTTAATTATCTTAGTGATGATTGGCCTCGGGTACGTTCTATCGCGGCGAGGGTGGTTTGATGAACAAGCCCCTAAGCTGATCGCACGGTTGGTTACCCAAATTGCGTTGCCGGCTTACATGATTAGTACGATTACAGCGAAATTCTCGGCAGAGACCTTGAAAAGGACTTTACCGGATCTCCGTTTTCCAGTGGTGTCGATGCTAATTATGTTTGGTCTGTCGATCCTAGCCTTTCATATTTTCCGAATTCATCCCAATCGGCGGGGGTTATTTGAGTCCATGTTTTTGAATTCAAATACGGTTTTTGTGGGTCTACCCGTCAATCAAGCCTTATTTGGTGAAAAAAGTTTGCCATTTGTATTGGTCTATTATATGGCCAATACCACGTTTTTCTGGACACTGGGTGTGTACCTGATTCAACGCGATGGGCAAGCTGGGTCAAAATTTGACCTTAAGCAGACTTTAGGTAAAATCTTTTCGCCACCATTATTAGGTTTTATGGTGGGGGTCTTGCTGGTCTTATTAAATATTCAATTACCTAATTGGATTATGCAGGACTTTCAATACGTCGGAGGACTGACCATTCCCTTATCGATGATCTTTATTGGCACGGCGATTGCCGGGGCCGGGTTGCAAAACGTTCGGTTAGACCGTGATAGCTTGGGGATTTTACTAGGTCGGTTCATTATTGCGCCGGTGTTAATGGCCTTGTTGGTATTGCCAACTGGTATGCCAATATTAATGAAACAAGTCTTTATTTTACAGGCAGCGATGCCCGTCATGACGAATGCCCCGGTCGTGGCTAAGTTGTACCACGCTGACGCTGATTATGCCGCCATTATGGTAACCGAAACGACCCTCCTAAGTTTAGTGGTGATTCCGATTCTCATGGTCATTGTGCAGCACGTGGCTTAAGTTACGGGGTGTCTTTTAAGGAGGAACGAGTTCTAGTTTTGAGAAAAACACTGTTATACATCGCGTTTTCAACGTTAATGTTTAGTTCGATGGAAATTGCTTTGAAGTCGGCGGGTGGGGCCTTTAATCCCATCCAATTGAACCTGATTCGGTTCTTTATTGGTGGGGTAGTCCTCTTGCCAATCGCGTTACGGGCACTACATAAGCAACATCACCGTTTGACCAAGTCCGATTGGGGCTTGTTTTTTCTAACGGGGTTCGTGTGTGTCATTATTAGTATGACCCTTTATCAACTGGCAATTTCTGTTGACGAGGCCTCAACGGTAGCTGTTTTATTCAGCTGTAACCCAGTCTTTGCTTTAATCTTCTCTTACCTGATCTTGCATGAACGACTCGGCCGTGCAAACTTGATAGCCGTGATTGTTTCAATCGTTGGGCTAGTGGTGATTGTTAATCCCGCACATTTGACGAATCCAGTCGGACTGATTTTGGCAATTGGCTCAGCGTTAACTTTTGGGTTGTATAGCATCGTTTCACGATGGGGATCTGTACGGCACCAGTTTAATGGCATTATTATGACCTGTTTCACATTCTTTGCGGGGGCCTTGGAGCTCTTGGTGGTGATGTTAGTTACGCATATTCCAGTTGTTGCCGGTGGCATGCGACAAGTTGGCTGGTTACACCAGTTTGCGGCACTGCCAATATTGCAAAATGTCAGTTTGCAATATTTCTGGATTTTGTTCTTTATCGGTGTTTGTGTGACCGGTGGTGGTTTCGCCTTTTACTTTTTGGCAATGGAACGCTCCGACGTGTCGACAGCGTCACTGGTGTTCTTCATCAAGCCGGGGTTGGCGCCCATCTTAGCAGCCGTTTTAATTCATGAGAAGATCTTGACCAATACCATTGTTGGAATTGTCATTATCCTAATTGGGTCCGTGATTACCTTTATGGGTAACCGGGTTAAGGCTCGTGAATCGGCTCTGGCTGAGGAAGATGCTCGTGAATTTCAAGAAGCGGATGATGAGGTTCCAGCGAAATTGGCGGCACATTCAGAGTCACCAATTGATTAACACAATAAGGCTGAACGGGGGCGAACTGCCAGCCGTTCAGTTTTTTATGAGTAGAATTACGCGTGAAAGTTTACACAAGTTGTAGATGGCTATGTTATGATTAGCGGTGAGAATTGAGATAGAAAGGAAGCGTGATTAATGGCAACACTGGTCATATTACGGCATGGAGAGAGTGTCGCCAATCGCGACAATATTTTTACCGGATGGAGCGATGTCCCCTTGACTGATCGGGGACGAGAACAAGCTCAAGCGGCGGGACAGTTAGTTGCACAGACCGGGATTCAGTTTTCAGCGTTGCATACGTCAATGCTCCAACGTGCAATCGTGACGTCACATATTGTGCTGGCTGCGATTGATCAGCTGTATATTCCAGAGTATAAGTCTTGGCGGCTGAATGAACGGCATTATGGCGCCTTGCGAGGAAAAAATAAGGCCGCCGTCCAACAGCAGGTAGGTGAACAGCAGGTTAAGATTTGGCGACGAAGCTTTTCCGCCGTTCCCCCACTGTTAGATCATGTGAGTCAAGATCGACGCTACGATGCATTTGGATCGCACGTTGAGCCCCGGGGCGAAAGCTTAGAAATGGCGTATCACCGCTTAATGCCGTATTGGGAAGACCAAGTGGCCCCCCGATTACTCGATGGTCAAAACCAACTCATTGTGGCCCACGGGAGTACGTTACGAGCGTTGATTAAGTATCTTGATCGGGTGGCGGATGCCGATATTAGCCAGGTAGAAGTGGCTAATGGCGAACCGATTCGTTATGAATTTGATTCGCGGCTTAATGTATTGGACAAACAAGTACTTTAAATTGTTTAAAGAAATAATAAGTTCGGCTAGTCGGCGAAAATAATCAGGTGATCTGATTGTTTTTGGCCGGCTTTTTCGTATAATCAGGTTAAAGGTTAGATTGACTCTAATTGGGGGATTGAGGAAATTGAATAAACGAAACTTACGCCATTGGGCGGTTTTGCTTGCTGTCATCGTGGGGATTGGCGGCGTGGTGTTGGGGATGCACCAAATCGATCAACAAGACAAGCAGGAAGTTGCGGCGACTAATCATCGGCATGCGCGGCAAACCCATGCGGTGATTGCTAAAGCGGCGGCGATTAGTCGGCAACAGCGCAATCATCAGAAAACGGCGTTTGATAAAGCTAACTCTGGTAAGTCGGCCCCGAAGTTCAGTGCACACTTGCGGCAAGAACTGAAGAATCGCAAGTTCGTGGGCACAGCTTTAGTGGTTAAAAAGGGTCATGTGGTGTATCAACAGGCGTTTGGGATGGCTAATGCCCAACACCATAAGAAAAATACGGTTCGATCACAATTTATGATCAATTCTGTTCAAAAGTCGATGACGGGGATGCTGGTGATGAAGGCTGCTCAGACTGGTCAATTGCAATTGACCGATAAGTTAAGTCAATATTACCCATCAATTTCTGGGAGCCAGCGAGTTACTATTCGGCAAATGCTGAATATGGAAGCCGGAATTGTTGGCCAGCTGCGGCCTGCTACAACCTTGACTGAAAACGAAGTGTACAAGTATGCCAGTCAAAATGCCAAAGTGGATGCAAAAAAGATTGGGAAATTTGACTACCAACCGATTTGTTATGCGCTACTAGCGGGGATCTTGCATCAAGTTACCCATGATTCTTACTACGAGTTATTTTATCAGCAACTGGTGACACCACTGAATTTGAACCACACGAGTTTTGCCCAACTTCGGACGACAACTAAGGGGATGACGGTGGGATATGCGGGTGCCGTTCCGCGAGACTACAGTCAGCCACATAAACCAGCGGCGGCTAACTTAGCAAGCCAGTTAGCGACGGGAAATGCGACCATGAGTGCGGGGGATGTCTTCCGCGCAGAGCGGGCGATCATTTCAGGTAGCTTGCTCACCACCAAGGCAGGCGCGGATGTGCTTCATGAACGTCAGCAATCGATTCACTATGCCGGTGGCATGTATCATTTGGATAATCAGCGTGGTTATTACGGCCATGGCATGGGTGATGATTATGAGAGTACCTTTGTGATGAGTCATGATGGTCAGACTGGGGTAGTATTCCTATCGAATAATTTTGAGAAGAAAACAATGTATCCGGAATGGTCAACAGAAAAATTGGCGATGGCGACCTTTGATCATATTATGAAACCAATGAAATTGAAATAACCAGGTGTCAGCGGTGAACGTGTGCCGCTGACTTTTTTATTGACGTATTGGTACACGTATAGGTGCGCGATACTATCGTGACAATATAAAAAACGCCCGAGAAAAATTCTCGGACGTTTTTTCGAGTAGCCAATTAAGCTAAAGCACCCATTGGGTCCCATGGTGCTAGGACAGTTGGTTCTTCAGTTTCTTGGGTGGTCTTCAAGTCAGCTGGCAAGAATTGTTTGTTAACCACAACTTGGTAACAATACTTGTCTAACCAAGCATCACTCATGACGAAGTAACCCTTAGTTCCGACCTTTTCACCCCAAGAGTTTTCAACCTTCCACTTGGTTGGTTGACCATCGACTAAGTCAACGCCAGTTAAGACCATGGCATGGGTCATCAGGCTTTCGCCGTAGTCCAACTTTTCAGCTTTAGTCATGGAGAAGTCAACGTTAAAGAGGGCATCTTTATCGTAGTACTTAGTGTCCATGATTCCTTTTTGCCGTTCGGATTCTTGACCAACATCACAACCGAACCAAACAGATTGGCCAGCTTGGAGTTGCTTGATGGCTAATTGCTTAAAGTCTTCGATGGAGACGTTCAAGTGCTTAACCGCGCGTCCGCCAACGACGTTACCCAACATTTCCACCGTGTAGGTGTGATTGTATGGCTTGTCAGCTGTTGGGGCGTTAATAATGGAAACGTAATCGTTGAGATCCCAACCGACGTACTTATCGAAGAAGGTCTTAGGTGTCAGACCTTTATCAATGTGGTAGTTTTTATCGTCATCACGATATTCGAAATCAAATTCGCTTACGGGTTCGCCCAACGTAAAGGCTAAGATCCGGTAGTCTTCTTGAAGCATCTTGTCTTTAGCAGCTGCGATTTCATCGTCGCTCGCTTTGTCGGCAACCAATTGACGTAGGATAGTGGCATCCTTACGTAGCTTTAAGTTCAGCGTGCTGTTGAGCTCGTTAGACTTGGAACTGTTGTAAGTTTCGGGCATCACAGACTTAGGGACGATTCCGTACTTTTCAATGATGGCACAGAGCATATCCCATTGACCACCATCTTGTTGTGGGGTCGTCATGAGAAAGGCCACTTTACGGCTAGACGTTGGTTGATCTGCCGTTGCCAAAACATTTTCGTAGAAATAGTTGGCCTTTTCAAACTTATCCCAGAAGTACGTGTAGTTCTGGGATAGTTCAAAGTCGCTTAACTTAAAGAGATCAGCTAAATGATGCCGCATGGTATTTAATGCAGCAAACATCCAGCAACGACCACTTTGCTTTTGGTTGGCCACTTTACCCGTGTCCAAGTCGATGGAAAATACTGGGCTCATGTCGGCTTCAGAAGCATAGTCGGCTGCTGTGGCTAAGATTCCTTGATGCGTCACGGCACGTTCGATCACCTTGGCACTAGCATCGCTGGCTAAGGCTTGTTGATAACGAGCGGTTTGATCCGCTGTGATTTCTTTACTCACTATCTTCACTCTCCTAACTATTCTCTCATTGTACGCCAATCTTCTCATTTTTTGTATAGCTTTAGAGAAGTTGGCGAAGATTCGCTAGTAAATCACGGTAGTATAGGGGATAATTGACAGAAATGACTTCTAAAAATGAGCGGTTATGTGGGTCATTGGTTCGGGGACAGACGGTAGCTTCTCATTATTGAATGGGGGTGGGAAAGTGGTTAATTTAGGCGATTCAATTTACTACCTGGTCTGTTTTGTGGTGCTCTTTGCCTTAATTGGCGGGATCGTTTTTGGGATTTATTGGGTGATTCGGCATTTTAAATGATACTGGACAGGGGCGTTAACCTGGTCCGGTGAGTCGTTAGCTAAAAAAAGCCCATTTGACGGCGAGAAACCGGCAAATGGGCAATCAGTTATTAACTATTTAATTAGTCGCGAGCATTCAAAACTTCGGGACCGTCCTGCCGACCAACGATGACGGTGTTGACCGTGTCTAAGAACAGACCGTGTTCAACAACACCCACAATGCCATTGAGTGTATTCGCTAAGTCGTGGGGGTGATCAATCCGGCCGAGGTGTAAGTCAATGATGTAGTTTTTGGAATCGGTCAAGACATGTTCACCAGTATCTGTCATCCGGAAGCTGGGGTTGAAGCCCATCTTGTTTAGCTTTTCTAGAACGTGGCTGGAACCAAATGGAATCACTTCTAAGGGGAGTGGGAAGGCACCTAAATGGTGGACCATTTTGCTTTCGTCAACGATCCACATGTTTTTAGTGGAGTTGATAGCGACAATTTTTTCCCAGAGATGCGCGGCACCGCCACCCTTGATTCCTTGGAAGTTGTCATCAATTTCATCGGCCCCGTCGATGGTTAAATCGAGGTGATCGACTTCGTCAAGTTCCTTGATGGTAATCCCAAGGGATTCAGCTTGCTTGGCAGAACGGTCTGACGTGGCAACACCGATGATGTGTAGGCCTTCATTTTTAACCCGTTCCCCAAGGGCATCAATCATGTAACGGACGGTTGAGCCAGTCCCGATACCTAAGATCATGCCATCTTCAACGTATTTAACTGCTTCTTGACCAACGAGGGCCTTTAATGCGTTTTGATCCATTAGTAAATTACTCCTCTTCTACGTGTTCTAAGTGTAAAGCGACTGGTTGAATTGCCGCCTCACCGGTCACTGGCAACTGATTGGCTGCCAATAATTGTGGTGCTGGATGCTGGACGAAGTACCGTTTGGCATAGGGGTCCAACACATTGACTGTGACGTTAGCGGCCGTTGCAAGCTTAGTAAAACGATTTATCAGTTGCTCAGCTAGTTCAGCCGCAGGTTGGTTGGGGCGCACAAATAATTGTTCCAAAACCCAACGTGAATCGCTTAACGGTAGATAGTGTAAGCGCGCCAACAGCTGTTCATCAACCGTGATACTCAGTTGACCAGGTTGTTCCGTGATTGTCATACGGGCACTCCTTTCATGACCAGTCTTACTCTTTGATTCTGGTCTATCAGGCGACACTTGTCAACTCCTTTTATGGATGGAAAAAACTTCTTAAGAGCGAAGAATTTTACTGGTAATCTACGGGCAGGTTGCTTATTCTGGTAACAGAACGAAAAAGATTAAGGGAGTGCTGTTAACCATGCAACGAGGATTTGAAATTGTGAGTAAGTACGCGGATCAGGGATTAACACTGCCTTACCGAACGACTAAACAATCGGCGGGTTATGATTTTGAGTGTGCCACTGATTTTACCTTACCGTCCATTTGGCGACATGATGTGTTGCATGCCTTTAAGCAATTACGTCACCGTGAGGCGTTGACAACTGATGAACTGACGGCGGGGCAGCATGATTTAAAACCATACCTGGTCCCAACGGGGATTAAGGCCTACATGCAGCCGGGGGAAGTCTTGATTTTAGCCAATCGATCGAGCAATCCATTGAAGCATCAATTAGTATTGCCCAACGGTGTCGGCGTGATTGACGCAGATTATTATAATAACGAGAAAAACGAGGGTGAAATTTTTGTGCAACTCCTGAATTTTGGCCTCCGCGATGTTGTCATCAAGAAAGGCCAGCGAATCGCGCAAGGTATTTTCATGCCATATTTACGGGTCGATGATGAACAGGCACCGCAACAGGAACGTATCGGTGGCTTTGGCTCATCTGATCGGACTTAATTGATTCGTAAATTCCCTGATAGACTAGTGGGGATTTATCGGTTAGATATGCTAAAATATACACAGTAGACCAATTTGAAAAAGAGGGATGAATGTGGCGAAACCAAGAACAACGTATGTGTGTCAAAATTGTGATTATAGCTCACCCCGTTATTTGGGGCGTTGTCCCAATTGTGGTGAGTGGAACACGATGGTGGAAGAAGTCGTCACACCGGCTGCCGCCAAGCCACAATCAACCCGGACCACTGCTTCTGGAGAACGGTCACACCCCCAACTCATGAGTGAGATTAAACACTCAACGGAAAGCCGAACGAAGACGCAAATGGAAGAACTGAACCGAGTGCTGGGTGGGGGGATTGTGCCGGGATCTTTGATCCTAATCGGTGGTGATCCTGGAATTGGAAAATCAACCCTCTTGCTTCAAGTATCGGGGCAACTCAGCCAAACAGGCGGTAAAGTGTTGTATGTTTCTGGAGAAGAAAGTGCGTCACAGATTAAAATGCGGGCGGATCGGTTAGTCGTCAATAGCGACCACTTGTATCTTTATCCAGAAACTGATATGGCCAGTATTCGCGCGAACATTGAACAGATGAAACCTGATTACGTGGTCATTGATTCCGTTCAGACCATGCAGGCGCCGGGAATCGAGTCGGCGATTGGCTCGGTCTCACAAATTCGTGCGGTCACGGGTGAGCTGATGCAAATTGCCAAAACCAATGGCATCACTATTTTTGTGGTGGGGCATGTGACGAAGGGCGGCGCAATTGCTGGTCCTAAGATTCTGGAACACATGGTGGATACGGTTCTTTACTTTGAAGGTGACCTCCATCATACGTACCGAATTCTCCGAGCGGTCAAGAACCGATTTGGGTCAACGAATGAATTGGGTATCTTTGAAATGCGTGAAGGTGGCTTGTATGAAGTTGCTAATCCGTCAGAAATTTTCTTGGAAGAACGATTGAAGGACGCAACCGGCTCGGCCATTGTGGTATCAATGGAAGGTACGCGGCCAATTTTGGTAGAAGTTCAGGCGTTAATTACACCATCGGTCTTTGGTAATGCGCAACGCACATCCAGCGGCTTGGATCGTAATCGGGTGTCGTTGTTGATGGCTGTGCTAGAAAAACGGGCCAATCTAATGCTCCAAAATCAAGATGCATTCTTAAAAGCCGCGGGAGGCGTTAAGTTAGATGAACCGGCGATTGACTTGGCGATCGCCCTGTCAATTGTCTCAAGTTATCGTGATACCGCTACGCAACCCACGGATTGTTTTGTCGGTGAAGTTGGCCTGACTGGTGAAATCCGTCGGGTTAATCGAATTGAACAACGGGTTGCGGAAGCGAAAAAGCTGGGCTTTAAGCGGATCTTCATTCCCAAGAATAACCTTCAAGGGTGGACGCCCGATCCCGGAATTGATGTGGTCGGCGTGTCAACGTTACGACAAACGTTAAAACTGGCTTTGGACGTGTAAGGCCAAAGTAACTTTGAAGGGAGGTGAATGTAAACATGCATAAGAAGACAGTTATTTTGATTATTTTCGCTATCTTAGGTGGCGTGATGGGTGCCGCATATTTCACCCGGGCTTGGTTAGTGATGGGCATTACCAGCCGATTGGTCAACAACATCATTGTTAATATCTTGCTTGGTGCTATTATTTTCCTTATTTTGGGATCGCTTTTTGCGGGTGTGCTGGTTCGATTGATCAATCGAATCGAAGCGTACCTGAATCGACAGAACCCGATGACGTTGATCTTCGGTAGCTTGCTAACGATTGTTGGTCTAGCCCTCGCCTTATTGATTTCACAATTCTTGTTCCGAGTACCGTCATTTTTCATCGGCACGGTTATTCCGTGGATTTTGATGATTTTATTTGGGTACTTTGGTTACCGGATTGGGGCGCGGCTGAGCAAGATTCGACTTGAAGAATGGCGTAAGCTGTTCCAGTCGCGAAGCAAGAAAGCTGAAGAAGAGACCGATAAGCAGGTCTTGGATAAGGAAACGGAACCAAACTTCCATCACTATAAGATTTTGGATACCAATATCCTGATTGACGGTCGGATTTATGATCTGGCTAAGACGGGATTTCTAGAAGGAACCTTACTAGTCCCCAACTTCGTGCTCTATGAATTACAGTACATTGCAGATTCTAGCGACTCAGTCAAACGGGTCCGGGGTCGACGCGGATTGGACATTTTAAACAAGTTGCAAAATGAACATATTATGCCCATCGAGATGTATGAGGGGGACTTCGAAGATATTCCAGAAGTTGATAGCAAACTGATCGCACTGGCCAAGCAAAATGGTGGTGTGATTGTGACTAACGATTACAATCTCAATAAAGTGATCCAGTTCCAAAATGTTCAGGTCTTGAATATTAATTCTTTGGCTAATGCGTTGAAGCCCCGAGTGATTCCGGGAGAAAACCTGCACGTGATGGTTGTAAAGAATGGGACTGAACGACAACAAGGGGTTGCTTATCTTGATGATGGAACGATGGTTGTCGTGGAAGATGGCCGTTACTTTATCAATAAGCAGTTAGACGTTGTGGTGACGAGTGCTATTCAAACGGATGCGGGTCGAATGATTTTTGCCAAACCATTGCATTCTAACAAGAATATTGAAGAACAGGCCAACGCTGGCAAAGAAGGTAAAGGAAGTAATTCCGCAAAGCCAACTAAGCGGTCTCGGTAGAATGGAGGTCTCACGGCAATGGCCGTGGGGCTTTTATTTTGAAAATTTTAGCATGGGGCCCTTTCGGCTTCATGTGAGTTCTATGGGCGTTTAGGATAAGATCAGTCTGGACCGCCTTTCAAGAATTTCTGAAAGCCATTTAGGTGCCATACCTTTATTTTTCAGGCCAGTCATTGTACACTTAACTTAAACCGTCATAATTTTATGACGGTACAGCTTTAACGCTATGAAAAAAACTAGAAAGAGGCGTAACGGTTTGGCGAAAAATTCAATTCGGGTTCGGTATGCTCCGAGCCCAACCGGTCATTTGCACATTGGTAATGCCCGGACGGCCATTTTTAATTATTTATTTGCCCGTCACAATAAGGGTAAGTTCATCATCCGGATCGAGGATACGGATACGAAACGCAATATCGAAGACGGTGAACGGAGCCAATTGGAAAACTTAAAGTGGCTCGGTTTGGATTGGGATGAGGGTCCTGATGTTGGTGGTGACTATGGTCCTTACCGGCAGTCTGAACGTCGCGATATTTATACGCCATTGATTCAACAATTGTTGGACGAAGGCAAGGCTTATGAATCTTACCGGACGGAAGAAGAACTTCAAGCCGACCGGGAAGCCCAAAAGGCGCGCAAGGAAATGCCCCATTACGAGTATGAATATGCCGGGATGTCGGAAGAAGAAAAGCAAGCTGCCATTGACGAAGCAAAGGCTAAGGGCTTAAAGCCAGTTATTCGATTCCGCGTTCCTAAGGATGAAGTCTTTGCCTGGGACGATATGGTTAAGGGTCACGTGTCCTTTAATTCGGATACCATTGGTGGTGACTTTGTCATTGCTAAACGTGATGGTATGCCAACTTATAACTTTGCCGTAGTTGTGGACGATCACAAGATGGCCATCAGTCATGTTTTCCGGGGCGACGATCACGTTGCCAACACGCCTAAGCAATTGATGATTTATCAAGCGTTTGGTTGGGAAGCACCAAAGTTTGGTCACATGAGTCTGATTATTAGCAAGGACACCGGTAAGAAGTTGTCTAAGCGGGATGAATCTGTTCTCCAATTCATCGAACAGTATCGTAGCTTGGGTTACTTGCCAGAAGCGATGTTTAACTTCATCTTGTTGTTAGGTTGGTCACCAGTTGGTGAAGAGGAAATCTTCAACAAGAAACAATTTATCAAGATGTACGATGAAACGCGTCTGAGCTCGTCACCAGCCACTTTTGACAGTGACAAGTTGGAATGGTTAAACAACCGTTACGTTAAGGATGCCGATGACAGTACCATTATGGATCTGGCTTTGAAGCAATTGATTAAGGCTGGGAACATGCCTGCTAATCCAGATGCCAAGACCATCGAATGGGCCCGCCAATTAATCAATCTGTACAAGCGTCAAATGAGCTACATGGCCCAGATCAATGACATGGCTTCGGTCTTCTTTGAAGAACCAGAGCAGGTGTCCGGTGAGGCGTTTGATGAAATCAATAACGACACCGCACCAGTTGTCTTAAAAGAATTTGCTGCTCAGATCGAAGCGTTGGATCTCTTTGATTCCGTGGAAATTTTCAAGGTAATCAAGTCAGTTCAAGCTAAGACGGGCATCAAAGGTCGTCAGTTGTGGATGCCAATTCGGATTGCTGTGACGCACGAAATGCACGGTCCAGAATTACCAGAATCAATCGAGTTAGTTGGGCGGGAGACTGCCCTAGAACACATTCACCAAACGCTGGCCCAATTAAAAGGCTAATATTTGGTAAAGAAGCCGTGTGAGGGCTAGTTAGCCTTCATTCGGCTTCTTTGTTTTTGGTCGGATTATGCTACAATGGAGCTAATACTTTGTCAGTTGACCAATGACTTAACCAAAATGATTGTAAACTATGTGACACGAGAGGAGCTTCGGGATGCTGAAAGTTTTTAATACGATGACGCGTCAAAAGGAAACATTTGAACCGATTACCCCCGGAGTGGTCAACATGTACGTGTGTGGCCCGACGGTGTATAACTATATTCACATTGGAAATGCGCGAAGTGCCATTGCCTTTGATACCATTCGCCGCTACTTTGAGTACCGCGGCTATCAGGTGAAGTATGTCTCAAACTTCACGGATGTTGATGACAAGATGATTAATGAAGCCAACAAAGAGGGCATTACGGTTCCTGAATTAGGTGATCGATTTATCGCGGCCTTTAAAGAAGATACCGCCGCGTTGAATATTGAACCAGCAACCGTGAACCCCCGCGCAACTGAGCATATTAATGAAATTATTGAATTTGTCCAAGACCTGATTGATAAGGATTATGCTTATCCGGTTGATGGGGACGTTTACTACCGAGCCCACAAGTTCAGTCATTATGGGGAATTGGCCCATTTGAACTTGGATGATCTCGAAGAAGGGGCTTCTCAGCACACCAACGACGAAGAAACTGCCCGCAAAGAAGATCCCGTCGATTTTGCCCTGTGGAAGGGCGCAAAGCCGGGTGAAATTTCATGGCCATCTCCTTGGGGCGCTGGCCGTCCAGGTTGGCACATCGAATGTTCCGTCATGTCGACGCACTATTTGGGCGAAACGTTTGATATTCATGGCGGCGGTGAGGACTTGATTTTCCCACATCACCAAAACGAAATTGCGCAAAGCGAAGCCAAAACAGGGAAAACCTTTGTTCATTACTGGTTGCATAATGGTTTTGTGACGATCGGTGATGACAATGAAAAGATGAGTAAGTCACTTGGTAACTTTGTGACGGTTCACGATATTTTGAAGACGGTGGATCCGCAAACGTTGCGTTTCTTTATGTCGACAACACAGTACCGGCGGCCAATCCAATATACCCAGCAGAATTTGGATACAGCAGAACGGAACCTGGAACGATTGCAGACGGCCTACGATAACATGGGCTATCGACTGAAGGACGCTGAGGCTGGTAATGATCCTAAGGTGGAACAAGAAACGCGGCAAATTGTCGCCGATTATATTGATGCGATGGATGATGACTTTAACGTGCAAAATGGGATTGCTAAAGTCCATGAATTAGCACGATTAGGGAATGTTTATGCTGAACGGCCAGTGGTGTTTGCCGGGACACTGGACTTTATTCGTCAAACGCTGAGTGATTTGTTAAGCGTCTTTGGCATTAAATTTGCCGCTGCAGCCACCCTAGATGATGACCGCATTCAAGCCCTCATTGATGAGCGCTTGGCCGCTCGGAAATCACGGGACTTCTTGCGAAGTGATGAGATTCGTGAGCAATTGAAGAGTCAAGGAATTATTTTGGAAGACACGCCCCAAGGGACGCGTTGGCGAAAGGAAAATTAATGAGTGAAGTAGATTATCGACAACTAAACGGGGTCGCATTGGCCTATATGGGGGATGCGGCTTATGAAGTCATCATTCGTCGGCATTTAATTGCCGAGGGATTGGCTAAACCGAACCACCTCCAAAAAACAGCAACTCACTATGTTTCGGCAAAGGCGCAAGCAGCCTTGATTAACTTAATGGAACAAGACGAGGTGTTAAGTGAAGCCGAGTGGACGATGTTCAAACGTGGGCGGAATGCCAAGAGCTACACGCATGCTAAGAATACAGACGTGGTCACTTATCGGATTTCAACTGGATTTGAAGCGTTGATGGGATATCTGGCGTTGAGTGACCAGCAAAAACGGGTTGCCGAACTGGGTCAGTGGTGCATTGAACAAGTAGAAGCGGGGCGGACTGAAAAATGAAACCAGTTGAGAATAATGAAGAAAATAATGATTTTGTCATCGGTCGGCATCCGGCAGTAGCAGCACTACGGAGTCAGCAGACCATCAACAAAGTCTTCTTGCAAAGTGGGCTCAAGGCAGAAGCACTGGATGAAATTCGTCAATTGGCTAAGAAACGGCATTTAGTCATTTCCGAAGTACCCAAGCAGAAACTAGATTTGTTAACGGATCATCAGAACCACCAAGGTGTGGCCTTAGGCGTATCGGCGTTTGCTTATGCGACAATTGATGATCTCTTTGACCGTGCGGCTGCGGCCGGTGAAGCCCCATTCTTCTTGGTTTTAGACGGGGTAGAAGATCCACATAATTTAGGATCGATTCTCCGGACAGCTGATGCCAGTGGTGTTCATGGCATTATTATTCCTAAGCGACGAGCGGTAGGATTGACGTCGGTGGTGGCTAAGACTTCGACTGGGGCGATTGAACGGGTCCCCGTTGCGCGCGTGACCAACTTGGTCAATACCGTTCGTGAATTAAAGGATCGTGGTGTCTGGGTCTTTGGTACCGATATGGCAGGGACTGATTATCGTGATTGGGATGCTAAGGGCGCTAGTGCGCTGATTATTGGCAATGAAGGTAAGGGGATTTCACGATTGCTCAAGGAAACCGTCGACCAAATGTTGACGATTCCCATGGTGGGGGAAGTTCAAAGCCTTAATGCCAGTGTTGCTGCTGGCTTGCTGATGTATCAGGGATTTAGCTCTCGGCATCCAGTCCAGCATTAATTGCGGCAGTGAGTGAGGGAGAACGTCAATGAAAGAAGACATTTTAATTGTGGATGCCTATAACATGATTGGCAACTGGCCCAAGCTCAATCGGTTAAAGTTAACGGACCGGTTACCGGAGGCCCGTGATGAGCTGCTGAACATGTTGGCAAATTACAAGAAGTTGCGAGATACCAGTATCACAGTGGTATTTGATGCCATGTATGTTCCGGGCATTTCCAAGAGCTATCGTCAGTTCGATCTCGAAGTGGTGTGGACTAACCGGGACGAAACGGCTGACAGTTATATCGAGCGACTGGCCAAGGAACGCCAAACACGGTTTACTCAAGTGACGGTTGCAACTAGTGACCAGGCTGAACAGTGGACGATCTTCTCTGAAGGTGCGTTGCGGATTCCGGCTGGAGAGCTGTTACGTGACATTGAACGGGCCCAAAATGAGGTTAAACAAACAGCTCGTGAGTTTGCCGATCGGGGACTTGTCCGTAAATCACCGTGGAATGATCAGCAACTGTATAAGTTAGAAAAACTGCGGGATCAAATGATGGCGCGGCCACCCAAAAAGAAAAAAGATTAAAACACGTGTTCTCTGGGGACACGCCCAGTCTTCCTTTAGACTAGAGTTACTAGCTAAAGGAGGACTTTTTCTTTGACTGAATTAACGGACCGCACATTAATTTGCCAACTGCAGCAATCGATGGATTCTTCGGGATTAGCAACCTTATTTGACCGCTATCGGCCAGTCTTATATCGTTTACAGCAGACTTACTATATTCCGGGATTTGAACAAGATGATTGGATTCAAGAAGCCCGGTTAGTTTTGTATACCGCCGTTCAGAAATTCCAGTTGGAGCGGACAACCAGTTTTGGGGCCTTCTATCGGCTAAATCTAACGCACCGAATTTTTGACCTTATTCGGCAGACACAAGCTCTGAAGCGGCAGATGAATCATACAGCGGTTTCTATTGAAGCCCAGTCGAGTTATTTTGCGGATACGTTACCTGATTTTCGATGGGCCTTGCGGGAGCAATTAGAAGTAAAAGAGGCCATTTGGCAATTGCTGCCACGATTGTCGGTAGTAGAACGAACGGTTTTTGTGGGCATTCTTCGTGGGGACTCTTTAGAATTGATTAGTCAACATCAGGCACTAACGTACAAGCAGGCCCGTTCGGCTGCCCAGCGAAGTCAAGCTAAGTTACGCCGACTCCTCGCCGAATGATTGACGTCACGAGCAAACGATGGTAAGCTACTACGGTATGAGTTAAAGTGGATTTGATCAAAGGTGGTGGCAAGATGGCTCAACGAAAGATCGCTCTGGCTTGTTCAGTTTGCGGGTCGCGGAATTACACCATCACTGCGAGTGCGACGCGCACGAAACGTCTAGAGGTTATGAAATTCTGTAAATTTTGTGGTAAGCACACATTACATCGAGAAACCCGTTAAATTGACTATTCACGACAAACATTAATTTTAGGGAGGCAACACCATGCATTTAATCCGTTTCTTCAAATCAGTCGGTGCCGAAATGAAGCAAGTTTCTTGGCCCGGTGTTAAGCAGACACGGCACGATACTGGAACAGTGGTTGGGATTTCCATTCTGTTCTCCATTTTCTTTGCGGTTGTGGACTGGATCGTGCAATTTGGCTTAAAGTTCCTTTCCTAATGGAATTGTCGGTAGTCAAATAACACTAAATATGCTATATTAATTGGTAACAGGGAACTTCGTGGATTGCGGAGTTTTTTTATTTTGCTCGAAAAGTCAATAAAGCTAAAGGAGTGCACCAAACATGGTTGAGTCAGCTGAAAAGCAATGGTACGTGCTGCATACTTACGCAGGGTACGAAAATAAGGTAATGGCAAACTTGGAGTCACGGGCCGAATCAATGGGAATGCAAGACAACATTTTCCGCGTGGTTGTCCCCGAAGAAGAGGAACACGAAGTTAAGAATGGTAAGGATAAGGTCACGATGGAAAAGACCTTCCCGGGCTACGTCTTAGTGGAAATGGTCATGAGTGATCAATCTTGGTATATCGTGCGGAACACACCGGGTGTCACTGGATTCTTAGGGTCCCATGGTCAAGGTAGTAAGCCAACGCCACTGTTGCCTGATGAAGTAGAACGGATTTTGCGTCGTGTTGGTATTTCTGCGCGCCATGCTGAACTGGATGTTGCACCTGGCGATTCAGTAACGATCGTCGATGGTGCCTTCAGTGGCTTAGTTGGTAAGATTACTGAAGTTGACAACGAAAAGATGAAGCTGAAGGTTAATATCGACATGTTTGGTCGAGAAACCAGTACCGAATTAAACTTCGATCAAGTTGATCCAATCGTTTAAAACTAAGCAGTGGCTTAACAGTTTCAAACAAGTTCCTGGATAATGCCGACGTTGGTTGGTGTTGATTTAGAAAAGAACTTGTGACAGTAGGTAAAGTGTGGTATGATTCTCAGGTATGCGTGACGCATATTGTTAACGTGGGAGGAGCAAACTAACAGCTCCACTTACCACATCACGGACTCAAGGAGGTATTGTCTCGTGGCTAAAAAAGTAGCTAATGTCGTTAAATTACAGATTCCCGCGGGTAAAGCAACACCAGCTCCCCCAGTTGGACCAGCATTGGGCCAAGCAGGGATCAACATCATGGGCTTCACTAAGGAATTCAACGCTCGTACCGCTGACCAAGCTGGTATGATTATTCCTGTTGTGATTAGTGTCTATGAAGATCGTTCCTTTGATTTCATCACCAAGACTCCTCCAGCAGCAACGCTGTTGAAGAAGGCTGCTGGTGTTGAACATGGTTCCGGCGAACCTAACACGAACAAGGTTGCAACTGTAACCAAGGATCAAGTTAAGCAAATCGCTGAAACGAAAATGCAAGATCTAAACGCAGCTGACGTTGAAGCAGCTATGCGCATGATTGAAGGTACTGCCCGGAGCATGGGCTTCACGGTCGAAGGTTAAGCTCAGTTTCGGATAGTCGGACACTTCACGAAAATGAAATGTGTCAAGTGGGAGGTTTATCCGTTACAACCACATTTGCAAGGAGGAATACACAAAAATGGCTCACAAACGAGGTAAAAAGTATCAAGACGCTGCCAAGCAGGTCGAGGCTGACAAGGTCTACGGCATGGGCGACGCCATTGATTTAGTAAAGAAGATTGATTTCGCTAAGTTTGATGCGACGGTTGAAGTTGCTTTCAAGCTTAACGTTGACACGAAGCAAGCGGACCAACAACTCCGTGGCGCATTAGTATTACCAAATGGTACCGGTAAGGAAACCACGGTAATCGTATTCGCTAAGGGTGACCAAGCTAAGGCTGCTGAAGCAGCTGGTGCTGACGTTGTTGGCGAACAAGACTTAGTAGAACGCATCCAAGACGGCTGGTTGGACTTTGACGTTGCAATTGCAACGCCAGATATGATGGCCCAAGTTGGTCGTTTGGGTCGGGTCTTAGGACCTAAGGGCTTAATGCCTAACCCTAAGACGGGTACGGTTACCATGAACGTGGAAAAGGCCGTTTCCGATGCTAAGAATGGTCAAGTTACTTACCGGACTGACCGGGATGGTAACGTGGCTGTACCATTTGGTAAGGTTTCTTTTGATGCTGACAAGCTTGCCGGCAACTTAAAGAGCATTGCTGAAACGATTGTTCGTATTCGTCCTGCTGCTGTACGTGGCACTTACGTTCAACACGTTTCAATTTCTTCAACGTTTGGCCCTAGCGTCGACGTTGACTTGGCTTCTTTATTAGCCTAAGTTAAAGCGTGAAATAAAAAAATCCCTAACATACCGTTGACACTCAATGTTCGGTGATGTATTCTTATTAAGTTATGAATTGATCTACCTAAGACTCAGGTGACCAAATTGGTCTTAATCACCGCCTGCCGAGGCAGAAGTTTACTTAAACTTTTGACTCCTTATGTCTTGGTGGCATAGGGATTTTTTTATCCCACCAAACTATTCTGGGAGGTGAACAATGTGAGTGAAAAAGCTATTGCAGTTAAAGCACAACACGTCGAAGACGTCGTTGAAAAGTTTAACAATGCAACCAGTGCAATCGTTGTTGATTACCGTGGGTTAACGGTGGAACAAGTAACCGACCTACGTAAGCAATTGCGTGAAGCAGGCGTTCAAATGAACGTCATCAAGAACAAGATCTTGACTCGGGCTGCTGAAAAGGCGGGTTACGGCGATTTGAATGATGTATTCGCTGGCCCAACGGCCGTTGCTTTCTCTAACGAGGATCCAATTGCCCCAGCTAAGGTTTTGAAGAAGTTTGCTGATAGCGTAGATGCTCTTGAAATCAAGGGTGGTTACATCGAAGGAAACATCGTTTCAATCGATGAAATCAACGTATACGCTACCTTGCCTAGTCGTGAAGAATTACTCGCTACTTTGGCAAGTCAACTTCAAGCACCCGTTCGGAACGTGGCCTACGCAATCAAGGCTATCGTGGACAAGGGCGACGAAGGCGACGCAGCTTAAAGTTTCGTTACGTAACATCAAAAAAACAATTATTGGAGGAAATCTATCATGGCTTTTGATAAAGACACGATCATCGCTTCTCTTAAAGAAGCATCAATTACTGACCTTAGCGACTTAGTTAAGGCAATCGAAGACGAATTTGGCGTTTCAGCTGCTGCTCCTGTAGCCGCAGCCGGTGCTGCTGGTGGCGACGCTGCTGGTGCCAAGGACTCATTCGACGTTGAAATGACTGAATCTGGTGATGCTAAGGTTAAGGCCATCAAGGCTGTCCGTGAAATCACTGGTCTTGGTTTGAAGGACGCTAAGGGTCTTGTTGACAACGTACCATCTGTCATCAAGGAAGGCGTTTCTGAAGACGAAGCTAACGACATCAAGGAAAAGCTTGAAGCCGTTGGTGCCGTGGTTACTTTGAAGTAATCATCTTCACTTACGAAATAATGGCTCTTTGTCAACGGGTGTTGATGGAGGGTTTATGTGGAACTTCGTTCACTTGCGAACGGGGTTCCTTTTCTTTACTCTGATTTTAAATTCAATTTGAATACGAAAAACAAAGTTTTTCCA
>NZ_JBNIIX010000017.1:0-55673 GCF_050106635.1 Levilactobacillus sp. LN180102 | reverse complement strand
TGGAAAAACTTTGTTTTTCGTATTCAAATTGAATTTAAAATCAGATTAAAGAAAAGGAACCCCGTTCGCAAGTGAACGAAGTTCCACATAAACCCTCCATCAACACCCGTTGACAAAGAGCCCGTTTTTAATGCCGCTGATATTGTTCAAAAACAAAATCATACGGATTTTTTTCATTACGAATCCCTGGTTGTTGGTCAATTAGCGTAAATTGACTGTAATCGATCACTGGCATCCATGTATCGCCGTCAAATCCAGCATCAATCCGGGTTCGATACAGGAAATCAACGTCATCCAGCAGGCCGGCAAATAATTGCGCCCCACCGACCACAAATATTTTTTCTTGTGGGCGAGCTGCTGCGTAGGCCCGCACCGCTGGCAATGAATGCAGCACGCTGACATTTTCTGGGAAAGCCGTTGCTGGTTGATGAGAAACCACGATATTTTTACGGTTAGGTAGCGGTCGTGGAAATGAAGCAAAGGTTTTGCTTCCGGCCACAATTGTATGACCCGTCGTCACCGTTTTGAAGTAATGCATGTCGGCCGGTAAATGCCATGGTAAGCCGCCCTGCAGCCCGATAACTCGTCCCTGGCTCTCTGCCCATAAAAAGATTAGCATCCGTCTCAGCCCCTCTCTAAACGGCCACAGGGGCCTTAATCGCTGGTTCAGGGTCATATCCCGTCACCTTAATGTCACTCATCTCATAATCGAAGATACTCGACTTATCAGGATTTAACCACAACTGTGGCGCAGCATGTGGTGTCCGCGCTAGCTGGGTTTTGATTTGCTCAACGTGATTACTGTAAATGTGTGCGTCACCCAGCGTATGGACGAAATCGCCCACCTCTAAGCCCACTTCCTTAGCAATCAACGATGTCAACAACGCGTAGCTGGCAATGTTGAAGGGCACACCCAGAAAGATATCGGCACTTCTCTGGTAAAGCTGACAGCTTAATTTGCCATCATTGACGTAAAATTGAAAGAGCGTGTGGCAAGGTGGCAAAGCCATTGATGGCACATCAGCCGGATTCCACGCTGAAACGATCATCCGCCGAGAGTCTGGGTGCGTCCGCAACGTCTCAATCACATTGGCCAATTGATCAATGGTTTCACCTTGATGACCTTGCCAAGCCCGCCACTGACTACCATAAACTAGACCCAAATCACCAAAGTGGTCACCAAAAGCTTGATCCGTTACGATTCGATCACAAAATGCCTTTTTTTCTGCTTGATATTGCTGATTAAAGTCTGCATCCACCAAGGAACGGCGACCAAAGTCGGTCATATCTGGTCCATGATATTCGGGACTATCAACGTAGCGTTGAAAAGCCCACTCGTCCCAAATATGGTTGTGATGTTGCAATAAAAACCGAATATTAGTATCCCCACGAAGGAACCACAAGAGTTCAGATTTAATGAGACCAAAGGGCACCTTTTTAGTAGTCAATAGCGGGAAGCCCTCTTGCAAATTAAACCGCATTTGGTAGCCAAATAAGCTAATCGTTCCGGTTCCCGTACGGTCCGTTTTTTCGTGACCCGTCGTCAAGACAGTCTTAGCTAAATCTAAATATGCCTCTTCTAACACCGTTTTTCCCCCTATTCTGCGTACTCACTGAGATATTCCCAACGCGCCATCTTGTCATCCAACTGGTGGTCTAAGTCATCGAGTTGGGCCTGTAGGTCGGCTAGTTTATCATAATTGGCACCATTGGCATTCATGGCCTCTTGAACCGCTGATTTTTGCGATTCAAGATCGTCAATGACACTCTCGATCCCCTCCCATTCCTTTTGTTCAGCATACGTCAGCTTCACCTTTTGTTTGGGCTTAGCAGGTGCCGATTCCTTTGGCGCTGCTGGTTTTGACTTCGCCTTAGTTGCCTGCCTCGTCTGTGCCTGTTGTGCTGCCAAGTAACTACTAAATTGGCCCGAGTAACGTTCAATCTGACCATTTCCCGTAAAGATTAACAGACGATCGGCAACTTTATCCAAGAAATACCGGTCATGAGAGACCGTAATGACGGTACCAGAAAATTGGGAAATATAGTCTTCCAATACGGTCAGCGTACTAATATCCAAATCGTTAGTTGGTTCGTCCAGGAGTAACACATTAGGTTGTTCCATCAATAGCTTTAACAGATACAAGCGCCGTTTTTCACCACCGGACAGTTTACGAATCAATGTACCATGCATAAACCGTGGGAAGAGGAACTGTTCCAACAACTCAGTCACACTCACCGAATTCCCTTGCTTATCCGTAACCGTCTGACCAACTTCCGATAGATAGTTAATCATACGCTTATTTTCTGGAATCGGTTCAATTTGCTGAGTATAGTAGGCCATTTTGACCGTTTCACCAACCGTTACAATCCCTGAATCCAGTGGCAGTCGTTGGGCAATGACGTTCAACAAACTGGATTTACCGGCCCCATTTTCACCACTGATCCCAATCCGTTCGCCGGCCTGAATCAAATCACTAAAGTCATTGAGAATGGTATGACCACCCAAGCTGAGGTTAGCATCCTTTAATTCGATAACCTTTTTCCCCAGCCGTTGTTGACCTAAGGAAATCGCCACGTGATGCTCGACTTGTCGGGTACCGACGTTGCTGGCAATATCGTTGAACCGGTTGATTCGAGCTTGTTGTTTAGTGGAGCGTGCTTTAGCCCCGGCCTTCATCCAAGCCAATTCTTGTTGATAGAGCCGTTGCTGCTTTTGTTCGGCTTCAGCTTCCAAATTTACCCGTTCAGCTTTTTCTTGAACGTAAGCCTGATAGTTACCGGGGTATTGATAAAGTTTACCGAAATCTAATTCCCAGATTTGGTTAGCCACTTGATCCAAGAAGTACCGATCATGGGTTACCACTAGGAGGGCCCCTTTATAACTCGTCAAATACTGTTGTAACCAAGCAATTGAATCGAAGTCCAAGTGGTTGGTCGGTTCATCTAAGAGAAGTAAGTCAGGTGACTGAATTAACACTTGGGCCAGTCCGACCCGTTTGACTTGTCCCCCAGACATGGTTTTAATTTCTTGGGATAGATCCGTAATTTTTAACTGTGTCAGGATCGTTTTAACATCACTTTCGGCTGTCCAAGCATCCTCTTCGTTCATTTGTGCTTCCGCATCTAAATACCGCTTTTGGGCCTGTTCGTCATCAGGATGCGCACCATAAGCTGCCAGTGCGGCTTCATACCGACGGATCGTGACAAATACCTTCTGATCACCAGAGAAAACCGCATCCATCACGGTTAAGTTTTCATCCAGATCTGGCTTTTGAGTCAAATATCCAATGGTGTAGTCTTTGGGCGTTGCTAATTCCCCCGTCTGTTCGTTACTGATGCCCGCTAAAGTATTCAACAGCGACGTTTTACCACTACCGTTGACCCCAATCAGGCCAATTCGGTCATGCTCATTGATAATAAAATTCAGATTATCAAACAGTGTTTTTTCACCGTAAGTCCGATGTAAATTTTCTGCTCGTAACGTTTGCATAATATCTTCACTCTCTTATTTTTCAAATTCAATCGGTGACAGCAGCCACTAATGCCGATTTCTCATTGGGCAGTTTACCCGTGACAACTTGATACTCCAAGTCGCCCAAAATAGCCCCTAACTGTGGACCGGGTTGCACACCAGCTTGCATGAGATCTCGTCCAGTGACAGCCAAAGCTTTCTTCGTTTGAATTGGTAAATTTTGCCATTGCGCTACCAGTTCACGTGATCGATTCGTAGCACCTAGTACGACTGCCGTTTCATTAGCGATCATTAGTTGAGCCTCACCACATTGGTAGACCTGCCAAGTAGACAAGGGCCCTTGCAGTAAGTGTTGTGCCGTCTTAGTCGTCATCTGTACGGCGGAAATCGTCTGATTAGCCGTTTTCCAGTGTTTTAGAAATGTGGTAATAGCGTTAGTTTCTAAGCCAAAACTGGTGGTTAACAATGTCCACGCGGTCAAGTCGGTGCTAGCACCTTGATGTAGTTGCGCTGTTAGCCGCTCTAAGTCAGCCTTGTGGTCGGCAAAGTCAGGACAGTACTGCCACAGTCCGGTCGTCAACAGATCCGTGAGTCCTTGTTGGGGCGCCTGTCCCGTTAATAGTTTGAGTAGCTCGACTTGCGTTCGCTCAACGGCAATTTTACGCAGTAACTCAGCATGACTGGTCATGGCCGCCAGGGTTTCTGGCACAATTGTAAAGTTCAATTGACTAGCAAATCGAACCGCCCGCATCATCCGTAGCGCATCCTCATGGAACCGTTCTTGTGGATCACCCACGGCGCGGATCTGCCGATGCCTTAAATCAGCTAGACCGTCAAATAGATCAATGACGGTACCATCTTCCTTCATTGCCAAGGCGTTGATGGTAAAGTCCCGCCGTTTTAAATCCTCAGCCAGTGAGCGCACAAAGGTTACTTGGTCCGGCCGGCGAAAATCGGTATAGGTTGATTCAGACCGAAATGTTGTTGTTTCATATCCCGTTCCATGATCGAGGATCATGACGGTACCATGCTCAATCCCCGTATCCACCGTTCGCTTGAAGAGGTGTTTAATCTCATCTGGATAGGCACTTGTCGCAATATCCACATCATGAATCTCTTTACCCAAAATGGTATCCCGGACACTGCCACCGACAAAGTAAGCCTCATAACCGGCCTGTTCGATCGTTTGGAGGACTGGCCGGGCCATTTCAAATTCTTCTGGTAAGTGTTCTAGCTGCATAATTGTCACCCTTCTGCCAGTTACTTTCTGTTATTGTCTCACTATGTCAGTCTAACAGATTACCCGCTAGAATTGAATTCAAACTCCTGCAATTCCGCCATAGATAATCGCCAGTTTTCTAGAGGACTGTGCTATGATTGAGTTTATCAAGTTATTTTTTCAGATGGGAGTGATAATGGTGACACAGCAGCCAGATGAATCGATTCGCTTTATTGACTTACTTATGATTGGAATTGGGTGTGCCATGTTTGCCTTTGGACTAGTCTTTTTCAATATTGCCAATCATTTAGCAGACGGTGGTATCTCAGGAATTACACTGATTTTTCGGGCCCTTTTCCATATCGATCCGGCCTATTCAACCATTCTGATTAATGTTCCCTTAATTATTATTGGCTGGCGATTTTTGGGCCGCCAATCATTAATCTATACCATCTATGGAACGGGTATGCTGTCTTTGTGTCTGTGGGTATGGCAGCGGGTCCCATTGACCATTGCTTTGCATGGTGACTTACTACTATCCGCCCTAGGCGCTGGTATTATTGGTGGTTTTGGTTCCGGTCTGCTATACCGCTATGGTGGCACTACTGGTGGTACTGACATTATCGCCCGAATTTTTGAACGGTTTCGGGGAGTGCCCATGGGACGGACCCTCCTTTACTTAGACGTTGTCGTTTTATTAATCTCGCTGGTTTACATTGATATTCAACATATGGCTTACACCTTAATCTATTCTTACGTCTTCGCAAGAATTGTGAATTTCACTCAAGAAGGCGCTTATGCCGCGCGTGGTGTGATCGTTGTTTCCGAGAATTATCAACAAATTACGGATGAAATTATGACGGAATTGGAACGTGGCGTTAGTCTCGTCAATGGTGAAGGTGGTTTCTCCCATCAAGAACGCAAGATGATTTACGTAGTAGTGGCTCCCAGCGAGTTGTATCGGTTGCGGCAGATTATTCAGCGTAATGATTCACGGGCATTCATCTCAGTTATCAATGTGAATGAAGCATTAGGTGAAGGTTTCTCATTTGGACTGCCGGATAAGGGTTGGTTAAATCGGTTTAGACACTAGTTTTTTGCGACCGCGGGTTTGGCGGTCGCTTTTTTTGAGTGTTATAAGTTAAAGTAATTTTTGTGTTATTTGATTAATAAAAAAACACCCTTCAAAATTGAAGCGTGCCTTTCCCCATTAATCAGTATACCCCTCTAACATTAACGCCATTTCGCTGTCATCTGGTACTTGCTTCAAGTAAGCTTGTAACAGCCGAACCACTTCTTCACGGGCGCCCTCTTCACGATAAAAGTAAATAGCTGACCGTAAGAAATCGGCCTGATCCATAAAGAATGGCGTTGCCGCATCATAATACTTTCGGGCAGTTGCATAGTCTTCTTCATGTTCTGCCGCCACCGCTAGGTTCCAGTATAGTTGCGGGTCAGCATCATCGTTTTGAACATAAGGCGTCGCCAATTCTTGCGTTTCAGCCCAGCGCTCCTGCTTAACGTACAGGTTACTTAACTGAATGACCGCACTCAGATCGTCACTGTCTAGCTCATGTCCGCGCTTTAGGTACTGCTCAGCTAAGGCCTCGTCGTCCAGTCGCGTCGCCACATGGGCGGCCTGTAACCACAGCTTCTCGTTATATTGGTCAACGCCTAGACCTTCCTGCAAGGCTGTTAAGGCTTCCGGTAAACGGTTCTCCTCTTCCAGCGCTTGTCCCAAATAAGGATACAGAGACGTGTAGTGCTCGTCACTATCCTTCAATTCGTTAAACAACCGAATGGCCTCAGTGCGCTCTTTTAGCTGCAAGTAAGTGAACGCCGTTTCAAACTTAACATCCGGCGTCATGTCCCCCGAATGAATTTGCTTCAGGTAACCAATGGCTTGTTCAAACCGCCCAGCGTTGGCGTAAGCAACCCCTAATCGTTCAACAAGGTTGACCCGTGACATATCAGTCGTCCCGGCCGTGATTAGTTCCAGATAGAGGGGAATTGCCTTACGAAATTCACGCATTGTAAAATACAATTCGGCGAGGGCAAACGTAATCACGGGCTCCTCAGGTGCTAACTGGCGAGCGGTTAACAACTTTTGTTCGCTGACCTCAAAGAGTTCTTGGGTCTGATACAGATCGGCGGCAACCATCAATGATTCAATATAAGCCGACGAATCAGGCTGAACTTGATTTAAATAGTCCAGTGCTTCATCATTTTTGTCTTCATCAATCGCAATATCTGCTAGATTTGTGCGTAATTCATCTTCATCTGGATACTTCTTGAGTAATTTTTCATAAATTCGGCGTGACTGATTCAAAAATCCCAGTGAATACAATTCTTCTGCTAGGCTAAAGAGCGTATCGTCATCATCATGGCGCAGAGCTAACGCATACTGCTTCTTAAATGCGTCTAACTGGCCCTTTTCTAATTGATCAAGTGCTGTTTGTGCGTAACTCATAACCCGCCTCCAGTTGCTTATCTGTGTCACTTTTCACGGGTAGCAAAAAGCCAGCCCGGCATTCACCGTACTGGCCTTTTCTACCCGCTAAATAATTGATACCAATTACTTAACAGCATCCTTTAAGGCTTTACCTGGCTTGAATGCAGGTACTTTGCTTGCAGGAATTTGGATTTCTTGTCCAGTTTGTGGGTTACGGCCCTTACGAGCTGCACGTTCACGAACTTCAAAGTTACCAAAGCCGATCAATTGAACCTTTTCGCCTTTTGCTAACGTTGCTTGGACAGAATCGAAGACTGCATCAACTGCAGCCGTTGCGTCCTTTTTAGTTAAGCCAGTTGCAGTTGCAACATCGCTAACCAATTGTGCTTTGTTTGCCATTGTGAATTCACCTCCTGAAAGAAGATTAGATGAATGACATCTATGTCATTTTTGAGTGGTCCAAAAATGATGAAACAAATACGGTCAACCGCATCATTTCTTTATCAAAGATAGCACAGGAATCCTTATATGACAAGGGATAACGCGATTTTTTAGCAATAAAGTGGTGAGAAGACCCCATTTTCCTAAAAAAACGTTAAAATCACGCTAAAATACTGCTATCATCAGTCTTAATCTACTTACGAGCCCGCTCGATTAAATGGATCGGTGTCCCTTCAAAATCAAAATGTTCTCGAATCTGATTCTCTAGGAACCGTTCATAAGAGAAATGCATCATCTTCGGATCGTTCACGAAAACAACAAAGGTCGGTGGTGCGATTGCAACCTGGGTTGCGTAATAAACCCGCAGCCGTTTTCCATTATCCGATGGCGTGGGGTTCAAGGCGATAGCATCCATCACCACATCATTAAGGGTTGCTGACTGAACCCGTTTGTTATGGTTGTCAGCCACCCGCTTAATCATCTCCGGTAACTGTTCCAATCGTTGCCCCGTCTTCGCTGAAACGAAGATAATCGGTGCATAACTGAGATATTGGAACTCGATGCGAATCAAGTTTTGGAAGTCGGTTAAGGTGTGGTTATCCTTCTTCAAGGTATCCCACTTGTTGACCAAGATAATAATACCGCGACCAGCCTCATGGGCATACCCCGCCACACGCTTATCTTGTTCCCGAATGCCTTCTTCGGCGTTCAGAACCACCAATACCACGTCCGAATCATCGATGGCCCGCATGGCCCGCATAACGCTGTAACGTTCCGTATTCTCATAAACCTTACCACGCTTACGAATTCCGGCCGTATCAACCATCGTAAATTTCGTGTCATCAGCCACAAACTTAGTGTCAATGGCATCACGGGTGGTCCCCGCAATATTCGAGACAATCACCCGTTCCTCGCCTAACATCGCATTGACCAACGATGATTTCCCAACGTTGGGCCGGCCGATTAAACTAAATCGAATGGAATCATCCTTAGGCGCGCCATCCTTTTCAGGAAATTCTTTAACCACTGCATCAAGCAAATCCCCCAGGCCTAAGCCATGAACCCCAGAAACGGGGTATGGATCGCCAAAGCCAAGTGAGTAGAAATCGTAAATTGATTCACGAACCTCTGGATTATCCGCCTTATTGACAGCCAAAATAACGGGTTTATCAGCCCGATACAAGATTTTAGCAACCTTTTCGTCCGCATCGGTAATTCCTTCCGGTGCACTAACGATAAAGACAATCACGTCGGCCTCATCAATTGCGATTTCCGCCTGCTGTGTGATTTGGGTCAAAAAGGGTTCATCACCCATATCAATCCCACCGGTATCAATCATCCGGAATTCGGTTCCTAACCATTCCGCACGTGAATAAATTCGATCACGTGTAACCCCTGGCGTATCTTCCACAATTGAGATTCGTTCACCGGCAATTCGGTTAAACAGCGTTGATTTTCCAACGTTGGGTCGGCCAACAATGGCAACTACTGGATAAGCCATAGTTAATCCCTCCTTTTTCCGTTTGACACGAAAAGGGTCCGCAACGAAACCAACAAAAGTTCCGTTCCAGACCCCTTCAACCAAACGTATTAGTTGTTTTCGTTATCTTCCATGTCCTTCTTCAGGCTGTCCCCAATCAGGTCACCTAAAGAGAAACCAGTGCTTTCTTCTGGGGCGTTAGCCGTTGAAGTTTCAGCATTGTTCCGGTTGCTACGACGACGGTTGTTGTTACCGCCATTGTTGTTGCTCCGGCTACGGTTAATGTTACGGTTTTCGTTGTCATCGTCACCAGATTGTGGCTTTTCTTCCAAAGCCTTGATGGACAATGCCAAACGGTGGTCTTCTGGACGAACATCCAAGACCTTAACCTTGATTTCTTGACCAACCTTCAAAACGTCAGCAGGCGTTGCGATGTGTTGGTGAGAAATTTGGGAAATGTGAACCAAGCCTTCAACACCAGGGAAGACTTCAACAAAGGCCCCGAAGCTCGTCAAACGCTTAACAGTTCCGTCTAACGTGCTACCTTGAGGTGCCTTGTCTTCAATCCCATCCCATGGTTCTGGTAAGGTTTGCTTGATGGAAAGGGAAATCCGATCGCGATCAGCATCAACTGATAAGACCTTAACCTTAACATCTTGGCCGACCTTCAAAACATCGCTAGGCTTTTCAACCCGTTCAAAGGCGATTTCGGAAACGTGGACCAACCCATCAACGCCGCCAAGGTCAACAAAGGCCCCGAAGTTCGTCAAACGAGCAACTTTACCGTCGACAACGTCGCCAGCGGTTAACTTCGCCATGATTTCTTCCTTTTGAGCAGCGCGTTGCTTTTCAACAATCGCACGGTGGGACAAGATCAAGCGGTTTTCACTTGGTTCGATTTCAACGATCTTGAATTCCAAAGTTTGGCCCTTGAATTGTGCCAAATCTTCAACGAAGTGATCAGAAACCATGGATGCAGGAACAAAGCCCCGTACACCAGCATCAACGACTAAACCACCCTTAACCACCTGGGTAACGGGTGCTGTTAACGTGTTACCAGCTTCGAATTCCTTTTGGATGTCGTCCCAAACCTTACGGGCTTCCAAACGACGTTGTGACAGCAAGTAACTGCCGCCTTCCTTATCGGAACCGATCCGAGAAATTACGACGAGGTCTAAGACATCCCCGACTTTAATTACAGATTTAATATCATCAACTGGTTTAGTGGATAATTCCTTCTTGGGAACAACCCCTTCAACCCCAGTATCAGCAATCCCAACGATTGCTTGTTGGTCATCATCGATTGCTAAGATTTCACCCTTAACAACGTCACCAACTTTAACGGTGTCGATGCTGTTTAAAGCATCTAATAGATCGTTATTTTCATTGTTTTGACTCGTGCCATTTTCACTCATGCGAATTTTTCCTCCTTGCGACAACTCTACATACTATTTTAGCTGATTATGCCAGTAAAAGCTAGTAAAATGCCCATTTCTAGTGGGATTCTTTTTCTTTTATGATTTCAGCAATCTTATCGGCCACTTGTTCAATGCTCATTGACGTTGTATCTAACCGAATGGCATCGGCTGCTTGCGTCAATGGTGACACTTTTCGCGTGGAATCCTTACGATCACGTTCCTCAATTTCATGCTTCAATGTGGCCAATGGCGTTGTAATTCCCTTAGCCGCATTATCCTTCAAACGACGTTGCGCCCGTTCGTCAACGCTAGCCACCAAGAAAATCTTAACTTCAGCATGGGGCAACACCGTTGAACCGATATCACGACCATCCATCACGATCCCCCCGGCTTCGGCAATTTGTCGTTGCCGTTCCGTTAATTCTGACCGGACCGCTGGTAACGCTGAAACAGCCGACACCGAATTGGTCACGTCAGGTTGACGAATGGCTAACGTCACTTCCGTATCATCAACAAACACCTTTTGGACGGGGGTGCCTGGTTCAAACCGAATCGTTATTTGGTCCAGCAATGCCTTAACTGCCGTTTCATCAGTCAAGGCAACGCCTGCCTGCAAGACCTTCCAAGTAATCGCGCGGTACATCGCACCCGTATCACAATATATGTAGTGAAAACGTTGGGCAACTATCTTAGCAACCGTACTTTTACCGGCAGATGCTGGTCCATCAATGGCTACTTGTAATCCCTGCTTCTCCATGAAAACCAAACTCCCTATATTTAAATTCTATCGAACCCGCAACTTTTGTCCGGGGTGTAACGAGGCGCCAGAAGACAGCCCATTTAGCTCTAATAATTTTTGCACCGAGATCCCAGCGTTAGTCGCTACCCGATAGACACCCTGTCCGGACTCTACCGTTGCGTATTTAGACCCTGTCGCTGCTGACGAGCTAGAACTGCTGGCGACATGACTAGAACTCGTCGTGCTGGTCGCAGTCGAAGAACTGCTAGTCGTAGTTGCCGAACTAGCAGTTGTTGTGGACGTTGCTGATTGATGGCTGCTAGACGCAGTCGAAGACGTCTTCTTAGCTGTCTTCTTTTTGTGACTACTGGATGCTTTAGCTGAATGACTGGATGAGCTGGAAGAACTAGCCGCCACCTTTTCTGTATTTTGAGGCCGATTCACGGCACTTTGCCGTGCTAACCCGTAAACCAGTGAAGCCGCTGCAATCACAACGATGATTGCAATTAAAATGACGGTAACCATCGTGTTGCTATGATTTTGCCGCCGCATTTTAGTTCGTGACAGGTTACCCTGATCATCGCGATCGTCGGCAAATGACGAATCCCACGGATGGGACTCTTGTTCCTTTGACGTTGGATCGTCCTGCTTTTGACTCATCATCTAACCTCCCTGAAAAACTTTCACCCGTTATTGTACCATACTGCCCCCACAAATTCTCTAAAATCTTCTTAAAATAGCCGGTGTAACCGTTCCTGCCAACTAACCGTCGTCACGGTAGGCACTTCCGTGGTAGTCCTAGTTAAGTGCAAAGCCGCAGCATCTAATGATGAAGTCGCTGGTGAACAGCAGTTGGCCCCGTGCGCCGGCGCGACTTCGTCAAATGCCTGCAACCATTGGTGCCGTAAACAGGTCTCCTCACGGACATAAGCTAACATCTGTGCCAAAGCGCGGGTGCGTTCGCGCTGCCGTCGTTGAAACAACCGCACCACGGCGGCCTCACTAATGCCGTGTTGATAATAAAACTGTAGGAGCTGAATGACCGGTTCATCAGTTGCAAAGTTGGTGGGGTGTTGATAATATCGCTGAATTAATTCGGCATCTGGCCGGTTAGTTTCACCCAGCGCCAAAGGCAGACGCTCATCCCCACCGGCATACAGCAAAATTGCCACACTTTGCTGACCATCCCGGCCCGCGCGCCCGATTTCTTGGGCATAACTTTCGAGGTCCGCGGGCAAGTGGTAATGAATCACGTACCGGACATCGTTTTTATCAATTCCCATCCCAAACGCGCTCGTCGCACAGATCACGTCTAGTTGCCCCGCCATGAACTGTTGTTGAATCTTAAATCGGTCCTCAGCCGCCAGACCCGCATGGTACGCCGCCGCTTGAACGTTTGCCGTTTGTTGCAGCCATAGGGCAGTGTCACTAGCCTGTTGTTTACTGGAAAAATACACCACTCCAGGACGCTTTAACGTGGTTACCAACTGTTGCAGTCGTTCTTGCTTTTCAGCTTCGTCGGCCACGTATTCCACATCCAAGAATATATTGGGCCGATCGACCGATTCCGTCACCACCTGTGGCGTACACCGCAGCTGCTTGGCAATTTCTTGTCGCGTTTGCTGCCCAGCGGTTGCGGTTAAGGCTAGTGTCAACGGTTGTCCTAGTCGATCCCGAATGGCTCCTAATAGCAGGTACTCCGGCCGAAAATCCGGCCCCCACTGCACAATACAATGGGCCTCATCAATCACTAGCAAGCTAAGCGTTAACTGCTGCACTCGGGCAAGCATCGTCGGCTGAGCCAACATCTCTGGTGATAAAAATAAGAACTGAATCTGATCGAGTTGTCGTAAAATCTGTTGTCGTTCCGTGAAGCTGGTCTGTGAAGTAATCGCCGCCACCCTTTTAAACCCGCTCATCCGCATCCGATCAACCTGATCATTCATCAATGATAATAAGGGTGACACCACCAACACACATCCTGGATGGCGGTATCCATAGAGCTGGTAAATCAGTGTTTTACCCGCACCGGTCGGCAAAACGGCTAACGTATCATGCCCTGTTTCAAGGGCCGTTAGTGCCGCCAATTGGCCTTGGCGAAACTGATCAAAACCAAAAACTGCTTGTAGACTCTCTACTAATGTTTCCCGCACATCCTTATGCCTCCTGTTTACCACACCAAATGGCAAATAATCTAAAATCGAAAAAATCGTATTGATTCTGTACAGTCTCCGGTAAGTCGCCATATTGCCACTCATCAATCGGCCCCGAAACGACCGTCTGAAAATCCTGACGAGTGGTTGCCGGTAATAATTGTGCGTACGGAAAATCCGTCAATGATAGCATTATCGCCGCTTCTAACAAATGTTCTCGCACCGTGCTTAACTTGACATGCCGGGTCGCCGCAATTTGTGTCAGCGTTTGCCCCGCTTGAACGGCTGCTAAAGTCACCTGGGCACTACGGGCCACTGGTGGTTGCCACAAAGCTGCCACTAACGAATGTAACGGGTGGGTGGGTTGGCGCGCGTCCAGCGCCACTTGCGTAAGACCATCCAGCTGCATCAGATATAACTCCCAGGTCGTTTTACCCGTTAACTGAGCCTGCTGTTCACTCGTTACACCGGGCTGATTAAACCCGGTAAACTGAGCAGTTAACACATCTGCTGCCATAGTTGGAATTTTCGTCAAACTCGCAGTTAAAGCGGCGGAAATGGTTGCAGCCAAGGTGGGGGCCTTCATCGTGTGAAACCACCGCCGCACGGCTTGACGGGCGGCTAAGTCCACTTGTAACGGATAGTATTGTGCCTGACTATGCGCATACTGTGAGACAACCTGAATTGCTAAAAACAACCGCGCTCGTAACGCTTGGTGATCCAAGTAGGGCCACTGCTCGGCCGTTACCGGTTGATAGTAGACTTTGGCGTCACGCTGAGCTGCTCCGGCAGCAGTTAGCTGGACCGTTTCTTTTTCGGCATCAATTTGCGCCCAACCGTGAGCCACCAAAACGGCCGCAGTGTCATCGAGCCCGCCACGTGCCAAGGTCTTATTCAGATTCAGTAAGGATAAGAGGTGGTATCGCTGCCCCCAGTACAACGTCGAAACCGTTCGCCGTCCCCGCAATAGGTTCTCGACAACCCGTAACCGCCGCGGTTGACTTTCACTTAATAAAGGTAATAAATCGACTGGTTCCACGTGTTGACCTCCTGACTGATTAGTTTCCAGTTTACCATACAAAAAATGGGTCACCACTATCGGTAACCCACTTTTCAGTGACGGACGCTTCACCGCACCGAATGCTTCGCAATCCACGGTGCCATTCGTCGGCTTAAAATAATAAATAAACTCCCCAGCACGATGCCCTTAATCAAGTTAAACGGAATAACCCCCAACAAGATTAGTTGATTAACCGGCAAGCCGAGGGACATATGCCAGACCTTTAAATACAATGGCGTGATGACCCACCAATTAGCCAGTGACAAGATGATGGTCAAACTCAAAGTTCCCGTGATCACCGCTAAGACCTGACGTTTTAAAGACGGCATGGGCCGCTTTAGCAAGGCTCCAATGGGCAAGACCAGGGCCAAATCAGCAATAAATGCCGTTAACACACCGATAAAGTTCACAATATCTAATCCCGTGGCGACCAAATACAATAATTCCTTAACTGCCGCAATTAAAATAGCTCCCCCGGGTCCAAACAAGCTCATGCCTAACAGAACCACCAGATCACTTAAATCTAATTTCATGTAGGGAACTAGTGGGATAATGGGGACGGAAATGAACATGAGGACGAAGGCCACCCCTGAAAATAAGGCCATCTCCACCATTGAACGAACGGCTAAGCCATGACGACTGTTTTCCATAATACGTGTTCCTCCTTGCGGCCATCTCGTGGCGATCCCCACTAAAAAAGGTCTCACCACAGAAGGGCAAGACCTTGGGTTTTACGCGCACCAATATGCTCACGCAAAAAGCAACGTCTCATCTTCTGCATACCAGACTTTACTGTCGGTTTCGGAGTTACACCGAATCAACCGCTCACGCGGGTCGCGGACTTTACCGCCGGTCGGGAATTCCACCCTGCCCTGAAGATGAACCAGATTTAATTACACACTTAATATACTAAGAGATCCTTGACCTGTCAACCATTTGGTTCTAAGCCAAATGGGTCAACCGCCGAAGTTCTTTGACTTCTTCTGGTTTCAGCTGACGTGCTTCCCCAGCATTCAATCCCTTTAACGTCAAGAAGCCATATTGTTCTCGTTTTAATTTTTCAACTGGGCAGCCCACCGCTGCCAGCATTTTCTTAACTTGATGATTTTTTCCCTCGTGGATCGTCAATGAAATAATCGCCGTTTTACGATCATCAGCAGCGCTTAAGACCTTCGACTTGGCCGGTGCGTAAGTTTCCCCATCAACGGTGATGCCTTGCCGTAATTGTTTCATCGCATCATTCGTGGGCACGCCCGTCACGCGGGCAATATACGTCTTCTCAACTTCATAACGGGGATGGGTCAATCGATTGGCCAACTCACCATCATTAGTTAATAATAACAACCCCGACGTATCATAATCTAGTCGACCGACTGGGTAAACCCGCTGGCTCACATTTTCCACCAAATCTACGACTGTCTTACGCCCTTTGTCATCATTCGCTGTAGACACGACACCACGCGGCTTATATAACATGATATAAATTGGTGCTTCACTAGAGATTGGTACACCATCCACTAAAATTTGGTCATGCACGCCCACCTTAGTCCCCAGCTCGGTCACTGCCGCACCATTAACTTTAACTCGGCCACTCATAATTAACTTTTCTGATTGACGCCGCGAAGCAACGCCCGCGTGAGCCAAGACTTTTTGTAATCGTTCCATTAAGCTTCATCTCCTGATTGATTGAGTTGCTGATTAAAGGCCTGCAGGAATAAATCACCGGTCGCCTCATCAGCTGTTGTCTCACTTGGTTGGGCCGCTGCGGGTAACGGCGGCAACTCTGCCAATTGTTCAAGTCCAAAGTAATCGAGAAAGTAATCACTGGTTTGATATAACTTGGGGCGACCGGGTTCATCTAAACGCCCCGCATCTTCAACTAACCGGCGCAACACCAATTTCTGAACCGTTGAGGCACTCTGAACTCCCCGAATTTCATCAATTTCAATTCGCGTGATGGGTTGTCGATAAGCGATGATCACCAAGACTTCTAACGAAGCTGGCGACAAACTTGTACTTAAGGGATTCTCAAAATAGCGTTTAACCAGATCACTCGCAGCTTCCTTGGTCACTAACCGATATGTGGTATCGTTGACCATTAACTCCAAGGCAGAGGCTTCATCAGCCGCATATTTTTGAGCCAACCGTTCCAAGGTCGCTAACACTGCGGGACGCATGAGGCCGGTTGCTGCCGACAAATCCGCAACCGAAATTCCTTCGTCACCGCTGACAAACAGCAAACTTTCAATCTGTGCTAGAGGTGACATCCGTGCTAAACCTACCTTCCATTTGTAAAAAGTTAACTTGCAGAGGCGCCAAGCGTCCCGCCTGTTGGAGCTGAACCTGCCGTTGGCGCGCCAGCTCTAACACCGCTAGAAACGTGGTCACCACTTCTTCCATCACGGGATGGGTCACCAGCAATTGTTCAAACGCTACCGGTGCCGTCGTTCCCTTTAGCCGTTGTAAAATCGTCGTCATTTGCCGTTTGATCGTAAAGTGTTCTTGGTGCACACTTTGCGTCACCGGCTTGGCTAACGTTGCTCGCTGCATCAGCCGAACCAAAGCGGTCTGTAAATCAACTGGTTTGATCCCTGGTGCCACTGTCAATTCGACCGACTCCGGAACCGCCATGGCCGGACGGGTAAAGTGCTGCTGGCGTTCTAGCGCCCGTTGTTTCAATGCTTGGGCAGCCTGTTTATATCGCTGATATTCTAAGAGTTGATTGACCAACTCTTCACGGGGATCAGCAGGTTCATCCTCATCGACGGGGACCACTGACTGTGGCTTGGGTAATAAGAGTTTGGCTTTAATCGCCATCAGATTTGCCGCCATGACAAAGTATTCCCCGGCAACATCTAACCGGACGAGCTGCATTTGATGTAAATACGTCAAGTATTGGCTCGTAATCGTACTAATTCGAATATCATAGATATCCATTTCATTGGTTTTAATGAGGTGTAATAGTAAATCCAACGGACCTTCAAAATCACTGACCTGAATCAGCGGTTGTCCGTTCACTGTGGTTTTGTCCATGATGATACTCCCACTTTGCAATAATCTTCGCTGTTGTTAGGGTTCCCATTAATCGTTTGTTCGGCACAGCAGTCGTCAATTGATCCAACATTTGCCAGGTACTAGCTGTAACCGGTTTGTCTGGCATCAGCGTAACCAAGCGCACAATCAGAAATTGATCATGAACCTCTGTTCCTAAAGCCCCGGCAAAATCATCGTTTTCATCTTTCCACAAATAAAGCGTCCGGTCATCGCCACCTTGGTACCAACTAAGTTCGCGCTGAAGCCGATCCCAATCTTTAAACGTGGGCAACAGGCTGAGTAGGCCCATCGCAATCTTTTGATAATCACTCCGATATTTTAATAACATGGTCCTCCTCCATTCCAACGACCTCTTACTTTATCACACTAAGCTCGCGGGTGGTATTGATCGTAGACCTTTACCAATCGTTTCTTAGAAATATGCGTATAGATTTGAGTTGTCGTAATATCCGCATGCCCCAGCAACTCTTGCACAACCCGCAAATCGGCACCATTTTCCAGGATATGGGTCGCAAATGAATGTCGTAACGTATGCGGCGTCACGTCCTTATTAATCTGCGCGACCGCAACGTATTGCTTAATTTTTTGCCAAATGGCCTGACGACTCAGGCCGCCGCCGTGCGCATTTAAAAATAAATAGGGACTCGTTCGTTGCTTCAACAGCACCGGCCGGCTGGTTTGTAAATACCGGTTAATCCAGTCTGTCGCCACGTCACCAATGGGGATGATGCGTTCTTTATCCCCCTTACCCAAAGTCTGAATAAGACCCATTTCCAAATGAAGATCAGCCAGTTTCAAATGAACAAGTTCGCTGACCCGGAGGCCCGTGGCGTACATCACCTCAAGAATAGCCCGGTCACGCAATCCGTACTTAGTCGTTGTATCCGGCGCGGCTAGTAATCGATCTACTTCTGCCACCGTCAAAACGGCCGGTAAATGCTCAGCATGTTTAGGTGCAGCCACATTGGCCATCGGATTAGTAGTCATCTGATGGGTTTGTACCAGATAACGGTAAAACTTTCGTAAAGCGGACACGGCATGAATCACTGAATTACGCGATTTCCCCGTTGCCGTCAAGTTACTTAAATAAGCCATTATCGTCAACCGATCAGCATCCTTAAAACTAGTCAGGTGCTGTTGCGCTAAATAAGTGCCCAGATTACGCAATTCTTGCGTGTAACTCGTTACCGAATTGGCGGCTAAGCCCTGTTCAACTGTCAAGTAATGGCCAAAATCTGCCACTTGGGTTGCCAATTCAGCCATTCAATCACTCCTTAATCCTGCGGTGTATCCGGATCAGTCACTAGCCACAATTGACCATCATGTTGCGTAATCTTTCGTGCTTTTAGCAAATGCCCAATTGCCCGCTTAAACTGGCCTTTACTAATGCCAAAGTAAGCCTTAATCGCAGCCGGGTCGCTCTTATCACTAAAGTCTAGATGACCGTCATCACTGTGCTCTAAAGCGGCTAGTAACATCGACGCATCATCATCAATCGCTTCAAAAGTCCGGGGACGAAGCGATAAATTCAACGTCCCGTCATCATGCACCCCAATGACCCGCGCATGTAATTCTTCACCTAAACGGGGTTCCGTTTCCCGTTCATTTGGGTGAATAAATCCCAATTCATAATGGTCCGTCATAACCCGCGTTCCTACTAATTTAAGCTGATAAGCCCGCGCGATAACGTTGGCATTTTGCATTCGTTTGTTAGCAGGCTGGGCAATGGCTTGATAGATATCCCCATCTGCCAGAACGCCCCACAACCGGTGCTTGTTATCTTCACGCAAAGCAATCATTAGTTGATCCCCTTGTTGTGGCCATAGTTCCATCATAGCTGGTAGGTCATCCAAGGAAACGACAATATCCTTGTTGGGTAATCCGATATCCACAAAGACCCCCAATGTCCGCTGATTCCGTACAACCGTTCCCATGCCATAATGATCAACTTGCACCTGAGGCGCGTCCCGGGTAATTTGAAGATCATGATCTTCATTTTCATAAGCAAAGCCTTTGAAATTCGAGCCGAGTTTTAGCGGCTTCTTGATCTCCGCCTTATCTAAATAAAAAGTGGTTCCTGCAACCTGCACGAAATACGCTGTTTCATTTTCGTCAGTAACCTTCCCCGCGATGATGCGGCCTAATAAATCTGCCATAATTTCTCCTCAATTCTACCAGTCTGACTGGTTTACCGTTCAAAAGTGTCTATTCTTTATTTTACACGGAATCCCCTCAACTAGCGACCCTTTTCCTGAATTTTGCGTACAAAAAAACGGTCCCCCGACAGAGGGGCCGTTTCCATAACAGGTTTATCTCTCATTAAAGTGCGTTAGAAGCACCGTGGTAAACGATACCGCGACGTGAGTCAACTGTAATCAATTCACCATCAGAAATCTTATCACTAGCGCCAACGGCACCAACGATAACTGGAATTCCCATGGAAATTCCAACAACTGCAGCATGAGAAGTCAATCCACCGTTTTCAACGATGACAGCACTTGACTTTTCAATAGCTGGCAAGTAGTCCTTGTCGGTGTTCTTAGCAATTAAGATACCACCTTCAACAACTTTAGCATTTGCTTCAGCAGCCGTGTTCGCAATGATGGCCTTACCAATCACCGTGTCGTCACCAACGCCTTGGCCTTGTACCAACTTTGAACCGATCAATTGGATCTTCATCAAGTTAGTCGTGCCGCGTTCGCCAACTGGTACACCAGCGGTGATTAAGATCAAGTCGCCTTCCTTAGCTAAGCCCGTTTCAACGGCCTTAGCAGCAGCTAAATCAAACATTTCATCCGTGTTTGATGGCTTTTCGGTAACGATTGGGTAGACACCCCAGTTAACCATCAAGCCGCGACGAGTCCGGTCGTCAAAGGTAACTGCCAAGATATCAGCATTTGGCCGGTACTTGGAGATCATCTTTGCCGTGTAGCCTGTTTCCGTAGCAGCAACGATGGTCTTAACGCCCAATTCGTTAGCAACTCGCGCAACAGAAGCACCAATAGATTCCGTAACGTCACCGTTGTCGAAGTCTAAGTTATCACGACCAAAGTCCTTCAAAGCATTTTCAGCCTTGATATCGATCCGGTTCATCGTTGCAACGGATTCTACTGGGTATTCACCGTTAGCACTTTCACCAGAAAGCATTGTTGCGTCAGTACCATCAAAGACGGCGTTAGCAACGTCAGAAGCTTCGGCACGTGTCGGACGTGGGTTTTCTTGCATTGAGTCTAACATTTGCGTAGCCGTGATAACTGGCTTGCCCAAAATGTTACACTTCTTGATCAAAGCTTTTTGAACCAAAGGTACGTTTTCCGTTGGAATTTCAACACCCATGTCACCACGAGCAACCATTAAACCATCGGAAACCTTGATGATATCATCAAAGTTGTTGATACCTTCTTGAGATTCAATCTTAGGGAAGATTTGAACGTGTTCCATGTGCTTTTCTTCGAGGAGTTCACGGATGTCCATGACATCTTGTGGCTTCCGAACGAATGAAGCAGCAATGAAGTTAATTTCGTGGTCCAAACCAAAACGAATATCGTCAGAATCCTTTTCAGTGATCCCAGGTAAGTTAATGGAAACACCAGGTGCGTTAACACCCTTACGAGAACCTAAGACACCATCGTTTTGAGCCGTTACGATTAATTCCTTAGTTGCATCGTCTTTCTTATCAACGACCGTGTCCAACAAACCATCATCAAATAAGACGTGGCCGCCTTCGTGGACATCATCGTACAAACCAGGGTAAGTCACAGCGATCTTTTCCTTGGTCCCTTCGAGTGAATCGTCCATAGAGATCCGGAATTGGTCACCCGTCTTGAATTGGAGCTTGCCGCCCTTTTCAACCGTGGTCCGAATTTCGGCACCCTTCGTATCTAACATGATACCAACGGTCTTACCGGTAATCTTTTCAGCCTTGTGGACATTTTCCAACCGGCCTAAGTGTTCTTCGTGGTCACCATGTGAAAAGTTGAACCGGAAGATGTTGGCGCCAGATTCGATTAACTTAACAATCGTATCAACGTCAGTACTTGCAGGACCAAGGGTACTTACGATCTTGGTTTTCTTCATAAGAAAAATCTCTCCTTTAAAATTGGCACGGACCAGTCTGTCATTTGGCTAAAAACCGCAACACAAAAGTCCGGCACAAATTTGATTCCAAAATCATTCTATCACTTTTGAATTTCGATGTCGCCTTTGTTTGTTAATTTTTTAGCGTTTGTTTGAATTTTCTCAAAGTAAGCGTTTTCCGTCAAGACTTCTTCCCAGATTTACGCAAAAACCTGCTGATTCAATAATTAGCAGGTTATAGTTGTTAGTTTTTTATTGTTTTTCAGCCGCCGGAACTGGAATACTGAATCCCAAGGCAGCAATATCCTGATCGAATGTTTTCACTGTATCTAGTGAAACTGTTTCAGCATCAGTGCCAAATTTCTGCAATTTTGCCAAAATCTTGGGTGGCACCGTAATAATGTCACAGCCAGTTTGATCGGCCTGAACAATGTTGAAGACTTCCCGGGTGCTAGCCCACAAAAGTTCAACTTGGGCCTTTGTATGACAAATCGCTGCCGCCTGCCGCATCAATGGTAACGGATCAACACCTGTATCGGCGATCCGACCAGCAAAGACGGACACAATGCCACCCGTCGTCTCCTCTAAGGCAGCAACTGCTAATTTCACTTGGGCTAAAGTGGTGATCGCCGTCACATTTACTTGGACGCCAGCCATTGACAGTTCATGAATCACTGCCGTATTGTCTTCACCAGTTGCACGAATAATGGGCACTTTGACGGCGACATGTTCGCCCAATCCGGCTAACACCTTGGCCTCCGCTAACATTCTCTCTGGTGTATTGCCAAAGACTTCAAAACTAATTGATCGGTCTGGAAAAGTCGCTACGGCCTCACGAGCAAAGGCCAGATAGTCTGTGATTCCCGCTGCCTTCATCAAGCTGGGGTTAGTAGTAAAGCCCTGAATATTCTCCTGTTCGGCGATGGCTTTCATGGCAGATAATTCTGCGCCATCCGAGTAGACTTTCACGTTTAATTGCATTAAAAAATACCTCCAGATAAGACTTCTTGTGATTGGTACAATCATACTAAAGCCTTGAACAATAGTCCAGAGGTATTTTTATCTAAATTGGTCTATCCATTTTTAAAAATAGCATTTCCTGTTCCCATCAAGGCTTCTAAAGTCACCTTCAGTTGTGCATCCGCCTGCAACCACTGGGTTTTCGGCAAAATTCGCTTCTCATCGGTCTGCGGTTGATATACGATAACTGGTACTGGTCCTCGATGCGCCGTTAGAAATTGTGCCAGTTGCTGGGCAATTGCCCGATCAGTATGCTGCTGGTCGACTCGAATGAACCACCGCGCACCAGCCGGTAACGTTGGCGTTGTGTGCTGGTCGGCAACCGGCTTAACGGGAATCTGATCAGCCAGACTGACTTGATCGGCCACAATTTGTAATCCCCGCTGCTGCTCAACCTTACCGCGCACCACAATCACTTGATCCGTTGCTAACCACTCGCTTATCTGCCGAAACTGGTTAGGAAAAATCGTGACACTCACATCGGCAGTCTCATCGCTGCCAGTTACAAACACCATTGGTTCTCCCCGTTTCGTTCGAATCTGCCGAATCTTAATCACATAAAGCAAAACCGTCACGCGAGTATTGGCCGTCAATTCACTCACGGCTTGGGCCTGCAACTGTCGACCCAGTTGTTGGTATTGCTCAACCGGATGCCCCGACAAATAGGCCCCCAAAACCGCTTCTTCTTGACTCAGCTTTGTCATCAAATCTAAATCAGGCTGTGATTTGATTTTCGGAGCCAGCGCCGCAATTAGTTCCACATTGTCTCCTGACAACTCAACACTGCTGATGAATTCCGGCAACGCCGCAATTAATTCCGCTCGATTATGACCAAAATGGTCAAATGCCCCCGCATACACCAAAGCATTAAGTAGATCGGCCTTCCGGTATTTCGATGCGATCCGTTCGAGGAACTGATGCAGATCCTTAAATGGCCCGTGCTCATGCCGCTCAGCTAAGACTTCACGCAAGAAATCACGGCGAACCCCCTTGATGCTACTTAAACCAAAGATAATTGCCGAGTGATACAGGTTAAAATAAGCTGTTGAGCGGTTAATATCCGGCGGTAAGACCGTTACGCCATGTCGTTTAGCTTCGGTCAGATAGACCTTCGTCTTAGCACCAACATTAATGACAGAGTTCATCAAGGACGCGTAAAAGGCGGCTGGGTAATGGGCCTTCAAGTAAGCTAACTGAAAGGCTAACTTACTATAGGCAACCGCGTGTGAGCGATTAAAACCATAGTTTGCAAACCGGTCAATATAGGCAAAGACCCGTTGTGCCACCGCTAGCTCATAGCCCCGTTGTTGGGCACCCGCCACGAATTGTTTTTGCATGGCGTCCATCGTTTGTTTTTTCTTTTTACTCATTGCCCGCCGCAATAAGTCGGCTTGGCCCAGCGTGAAGCCGCCCATCACAGAAGCAACTTGCATGACTTGTTCTTGGTAAACCAAGACACCATACGTTGGGCCTAAGATTGGCGCTAAAGCATCAGCCGGATAAGTGACCGGTTCCTGCCCGTTTTTCCGGCGAATAAACGTATCGATATTTTCCATAGGTCCCGGTCGGTAGAGCGCATTAACCGCGGCCACCAGCTCAAAGCTATCCGGCTGGAGTTGGCGTAAGACCCGTTTAATCCCAGAAGATTCAAACTGAAAAACCCCGTTTGTCTCACCGGTTGCAAACAGCTTTAGTGTTGCTGGATCATTTAAATCAATCTGATTAAGGTCCACGATTTTTCCAGTTTGTTTTTTCACCAATGCCAGGGCGTTGGCAAGAATGCTCAAATTACGTAACCCTAAGAAGTCCATTTTTAGCAGACCAACTGCTTCAACGGTGTCTTTGGGGTATTGCGTCATCAGTAGTTCTTCGCTTCCGGGCTGTAACGGCACCAAATCACGCAGTGGTCCCTGACTTAAAACAATACCAGCCGCATGGGTTGAATAGTGCCGCGGCAATCCCTCTAACTTCTGTGCCGTCGCAAACAACAATTGATTACGCGAGCTATCAGCAACTAAATTACGTAACCGTTGTGACTGATCATAGGCCCGCTGCAAAGTGATGTGTAGCTCGGCTGGAATGGCCGCACTCCAGTCGCTAAGCTCGTAAGGCGCCATCCCCAAAACCCGGCCGACATCCCGCAATGCGGCTTTAGCCGCTAGTGTCCCAAAGGTAATAATCTGAGCCACCCGTTCATGACCATATTTATCATGAACGTATTGCAAAACCTGTTCCCGCCGATTATCTGGAATATCCAGATCAATATCGGGCATTTGGGCCCGCTCTTCATTTAAAAACCGTTCAAACAACAGATCATAAGCCAGCGGGTCCACTTCAGTAATGGCTAGAACATAGGCCACCAATGACCCTGCAGCTGATCCTCGACCGGGCCCGGTTTGAATATTTGCTTGATGGGCAAAGTTCATCACATCCCAAATAATTAGGAAATAATCATCGAAGCCCATCCGGTGAATAACCCCAAGTTCATGATCCAAGCGTTGCTGATAAGGCATCGCATCGGTAATGTGGTTAGCTGTTAGTCGACGCTTTAGACCCGCCACGCAGCGCTCACGCAAATAATCGCGGGAGTTCTCCTGATTGGGGGTCGGAAATTGTGGCAACTGCGGTTGCTGAAATTGTAACGTCACCGTGCTAGCAGCAGCAATTGACGCCGTCATCGTCACAGCAGCCGTCAATCCCACGTTAGCAAACCGCTGGGTTTCCTCGGCGGCCGGCCGTAACCAATGAGTCCCTTGAACTTGCTGTTCAGTCGTCGGATCACTGATCGTTTCACCGGCATCGATCGCTCGTAACACCGTGACCGCAAAATGATCGTCTCGATTCAAATACGCGACCGGTGATAACGCCACTAACGGCGTTGTCGTTGCCTGACTGAGGCTTTGTAAGTGGTCACGACTCACAGCAGTCAAATCCGGTGACACGCCGATGGCCAGTTGGCCCACCGACCAGTCATTTAGCTGATGGAGAATCTGCTGGGCCGGCGCTAGTTGGTCATTGGCTACCAACGTATGGATTTCACTATCTAATGGGGCAATCATAGTCAGCTGACTAAGGTTTTTGGTCAACTGGGTCAAGTCAACTGGCCCACCGCCAACCTGATACGCCGTCGATAATTGCATGAGTTGTTGGTAGCCCGTAAAATTTTGCGCTAAAAAGACCCAATCGTAGGCCTGCGTGGCATCGTTCAGCCCCTGTGCCGTTAGCGTTAGTCCTAAAAGTGGCTTAATGTCGGCTTGTCGACACGCATTATAAAAAGCTACGGCACCGTACATCACATTCTTATCCGCCAATGCCAGTGCAGTGTACCCCCGCTTCTTAGCCGTTTGGACGAGATCATCAATCCGGTTGGTGCTCTGTAATAAACTATAGGTGCTGAACACCTGTAACGGTACAAACATGCCTGCAGCTCCTTTCGTCTTCAAAATCGTTAGTCCCATTATACCAGAAAAGGCCCAGTAAACACGCTAGATGAACAAATGTTCGTTGGCACTTGAAAAGCTCCCCCAGAATCATCAAAGATTCTGGAAGAGCTTGTACCGATAATCTCAAAATAACTAGTAACCGGTTATTGTTTCCCTACTTCACTTTACTGTGCATCAGCTGCTGCTTGCGGGGCATGGGTGAACGTTAACTGGTCGTCAGCAACATCAATCGTAATCAGACTATTGGCTGGAATTGTGCCAGCGATCAATTCACGAGCCAATGGTGTTTCAACATGGGTCGTGATAAACCGTTGTAATGGCCGGGCCCCATAAGCTGGCAGGTAGCCGGCCTTCGCAATCCACGTTTGTGCAGCTGGCGTAATGGTCAAGTCTAACTGCTGTTCGTGTAGGCGAGTGGCAAGGTGATCAATCAGTTTAACTACAATTTGTTCAACATCCGCTAAGGACAGTGGGGTAAACATAATCGTTTCATCAATCCGGTTTAAGAATTCTGGCCGGAAATGACTTTGGAGCAATTGGGCGACTTGTTTCTTAGCGTCCTCACTAATCCGACCCTGGTCGTCAGTTCCTTGTAACAGCAACTCCGATCCCAGATTAGATGTCATGATCAAAATCGTATTCTTAAAGTCTACAGTCCGCCCCTGACTATCCGTCAACCGGCCATCATCTAAGACCTGCAGTAACAAGTTAAAGACGTCTGGGTGCGCCTTTTCCACTTCATCAAACAAAACAATCGTGTACGGATTACGCCGAACGGCTTCCGTTAGCTGGCCGCCTTCTTCATAGCCGACGTATCCTGGCGCCGCGCCGACCAATCGTGAGACCGATTCCTTTTCCATGTACTCACTCATGTCGATTCGGACCATGTGATCTTCACTGTCAAATAAGTTTTCAGCTAAGGCTTTCGCTAATTCTGTTTTCCCAACCCCGGTCGGTCCCAGAAACAAGAACGACCCTAACGGTTTGGTTGGATCTTGTAAGCCTGCTCGTGACCGCAAGACCGCATCAGCCACCGCCGAAACGGCTTGGTCTTGACCAACCACCCGTTCATGCAGATGATCGGCCAATTTCAACAGTTTCTCACGTTCACCTTGGACCAGTTTCGTCACGGGAATACCGGTCATCCGACTTACTACTGCGGCAATCTCGTTTTCAGTCACTGACTCGGAGACCAACCAATCTTGTTGCTGATCGGTTTGCTCCAAATCGGCTAATTCCTTTTCCAATTGGGGAATCGTTCCGTGTTGCAATTCGGCTGCCCGGTTTAAGTCATAAGCCGATTCAGCATTTTCCAATTCACGTTTAGCCTGGTCTAATTCCGTTTTCTTGTCACCTAATTGCTTAATCGCCGACTTTTCTTGATTCCACCGCGCACTCAGGTGATCGACCCTTTCCTTCGTATCGGCTAATTCTTTCTGTAGGTCACTGAGTCGTTGTTTCGAGGCCTCGTCCGTTTCTTGCTTCAATGCCGTTTGCTCAACTTGCATCCGCATCAACTGCCGCCGAGCCTGATCCAATTCCGTTGGCGCCGAATTCATTTCCACACGAATCGAAGCGGAGGCCTCGTCGACGAGGTCGATTGCCTTATCGGGTAAGAAGCGGTCTGTCAGATACCGATCGGATAATTTAGCGGCCGCAATCAAGGCATTATCATGAATCTTAACGCCATGGTGAATTTCAAAGCGTTCCCGCAATCCCCGTAAAATGGTAACCGTGTCAGCTACGCTCGGTTCGTTGACCAATACCCGCTGGAAGCGCCGTTCCAATGCCTTATCCTGTTCCAAATATTGACGATATTCGTCTAACGTGGTGGCCCCAATCAAGTGAAGCTCACCGCGGGCCAACATCGGCTTCAACAAATTACCAGCATCCATGCTGCCTTCTGTCTTACCGGCACCCACAATGTTATGAATTTCATCAATAAACATGATAATCTGACCATCACTCTTGGTAACTTCTTTGAGAACTGCCTTTAATCGTTCCTCAAATTCACCACGGTACTTCGCCCCGGCAATTAAAGCCCCCATATCTAGAGAGAAAATCGTCTTATCTTTCAAATTATCCGGTACGTCTCCACGCACAATTCGTTGCGCCAAGCCTTCAACAATCGCCGTTTTACCAACACCCGGTTCACCAATTAAAACCGGATTATTCTTGGTCTTACGCGAAAGAATCCGAATGACTGAAAGAATTTCATCATCGCGACCGATAATCGGATCAATCTTACCACTACGCATAGCTTTGACTAAATCAGTACCGTACTTTTCTAATGCTTTATATTGATCTTCTTGATTCTTAGACGTCACCCGTTCACCTCCACGTAAGTCATCAACTGCTGCCCGGAGTTTCTTTTCCGTCAACCCCTGTTGTTTGAGATAATCCGTCAGCGCTTCACCGTTCAATTGCATGACGGCCAGAACCACCGTATCCAAAGCCATAAAATCATCGTGATAGGCGTCACGAATCTGATCGGCCTTTTGGAGTAATTCGGTTAAATTTCTAGAGAACTCCTGACCATACTGCACGCCACTACCCGTGACCGTGCTAATACTATCGAGTTCCCGATCGAGTTCGTGATCGAGTGCCGTCACATCAACACCCGCGTCTTGAAAAAGTTGCCGGGCTAATTCGCCGGGCTGAACAAGAAATTTAAACAAGTGAGCCACGGTCACTGCTTGATGCTGACGTGTGACCGCAATCCGCTGTGCTTCGGCTAAAGCACTTGTTAAAGCTTCTGTCATTTTTTCTGGATTCATATCGAGTCCCCCTCAGTTAGTTTTTCGTTAATTTTAAGAGTCATAAAAAGAGGTAACCAACACCGGCAACCTCCTTCTTCATGATTCATTCTAACTGATTTAAACGAGAAATCCAAATAATTTGACCTTTTTTGACCAAATAATTTAAGCCCGCTGTTCCGCCAATTCCGCGATCTTAATAATCACATCGGTCGCTTGTTCCATGGTTTGTTCAGACACATATTCGAACCGACCGTGCATGTTCTCGCCACCGGCAAATAAGTTCGGTGTTGGCAAGCCCATAAAGGAGATCTTGGACCCATCTGTTCCACCACGGACGGGGAAAATTAACGGTTTGATGTTAAGAGCCTCGAGTGCATCCTTAGCCAAGTCAACCACCGTCATATCCTTTTCGATCACTTCACGCATGTTGTAGTACTGGTCCTTGATCGTGACCTGGACCCGTTTTGACCCATATTGTTGGTTTAATTGGTCGGCAACGCCTTGGAAGAGTTGCTTGCGGTCCTCGAAAATTTGCCGGTCATGATCACGAATAATATAGCTGAGATGGGCCGTATCAACGTCTCCTGTCATGCTATATAAGTGGAAGAAGCCTTCACGACCTTCCGTATATTCTGGACGATCGTGTTCTGGCAATGCAGCATGGAAGTCCATGGCTACCTGCGATGCATTAACCATGACGCCCTTGGCCTCGGCTGGGTGAACATTGGTCCCCGTGATCTCAACCTGAGCATCCGCGGCATTAAAGGTTTCATATTCAAGCTGTCCCAAGGGACCACCATCAACTGTATAGGCAATGTCTGCCCCAAAATCGGCCACATCAAAGTGATCAGCCCCTGTCCCAATTTCTTCGTCAGGCCCTAAACCAATCTTAATCTCGCCATGCTTGATTTCAGGATGAGCCAATAAGTATTCGGCCGCTGCCATGATTTCAGCTACCCCAGATTTATCATCGGCCCCTAATAGCGTTTGACCATCAGTGGTAATCAACGTATGCCCAGCGTAATTCTTTAAATTAGGAAAAACAGCTGGATCTAACGTATACTTACCAGCTTCATCCAGTTTGATGACCGATTGGCCGTCATAGTTTTCAACGATTTGTGGGTTAATATGCTCACTGTTAAAATCTGCTGTATCAAAATGAGAAATGAATCCCAATTTTTTAACTGCCTTATCTGTATTAGCCGGTAAGGTCGCAAAAACATAAGCGGATTGGGCATTGATGTGTACATCAGTTAATCCGATTGCCTGTAAATCCGTTACAAGCCCTTCTGCAAATGCTGTCAATCGGGGCGTTGATGGAATTGTCGTCGACTGCGGATCAGACCGCGTATTAATTTTTACATACTTCAAGAAGCGGGGAATCAAGTTGTCATACTTTGCCAAAATAAATCACTCCTCAATATTTAAGCTACTTACTTCCAATCAGTTTACCTGTTTTGCCCTTTAAAGAAAAGTAAACGGGTCGGTGTTTAACTGCGAAGCCTGCACCGTTATCGCCCAGTTATTTTCCTGCGCCCATTGCTGGAACATGGCCGTTAAATGTGGCTTACAAATGCTTTCAATATGGTGACCGGGATCAATGACATTCAACCCAGCCGCAATCATATCGTGACCGGGATGATAGGAAACATCGCCCGTCACATAAACATCAGCGCCCTTAGCCAGCGCTGCTGGGTAAAATTGTCCACCACTACCACCGAGAATAGCGACTCGCTTAACTGGCGCTTCTGGCGTGTGGGTAATCAGCCGTAACCCGTCAACGTGAAAGTATCGTTTGCAAGCTAGGGCAAACTCACGGACGGTCGTCGTTTCCGACAAATCACCAATCCGCCCCATCATAATTTCGGACGTTGCCCCAACCCCATTACTAGGAACTAAACCCACGCATTGTTGTAAGCCTAAAGCAGCGGCTAGCCAATCATTCATCCCCCCGGGTGCACTGTCTAAGTTCGTATGGGCACCGTATACCGTGATGTGATGTTGTAAAAGCGTCGCATACATCTGGTTTTGGGGAATCGCCAAGTCTAAATTTTTAGCTGGTCGAAACATCATCGGATGATGAGCAAAAATAAAGTCTGCCCCGATCTCAATGGCTTCGGCCACCACTTCTGGCCGCACGTCCAAGGTGACCAAGACTTTGTGGACCGGTGCATCTAATCGCCCTAACTGAAGGCCAACCGGATCGCCGGGCTCTGCCCATGACTTTGGGGCGAACTGCTCAAACCGTGACACTAACTCACGCACCAACACGTTGCAAGACCTCCTTAATTTCAGCCAATTCTGCTTCTAAAGCCGTCACCTTTTCAACCGGAACCGCCTTAGCTGAACGTACCTGTTGAAGGACTGCTTCTGTCCGGGCAAGTTCTCGTTGCCATTTCGCCATAAACGTCGCATTGTGTTCAGCTAGTAGATACGGTCCAAAGCGTAGTTGTTCAGCCGTATATTGTTGTGGTTGGGCCTGTCTATCGGCTACCAAGATTTCATAATCATGCCCATCTTCACTGACAATTTCTTCCGCGACAAGTTGAAAACCGTGCGTCATCAAGAATTGCCGAACGTGCCATTCCCCCACATTCGGTTGCAAGATGAGGCGCTGCACCCCGGCCAAGCGCTCAAAGTCTTGCGTCAAAATTTGCGTGATGAGCGTTCCTCCCATTCCAGCAATCGCGACTGTATCGATCTGGTCATCCGCCTCAATGGCCTGTAGCCCATTCGCCAAGCGCGCCGTAATCTGATGAGCCACGCCCTCACGTTCAATCTCATGCGCGGCATTTTCAAAGGGACCCTTAACGACCTCGCCAGCCACACCGCCAGCAATCAACCCCCGTTGTGCGAGATTAACGGGCAAGTAGGCGTGGTCGGTCCCGATATCAGCTAACCGACTGCCTTGCGGAACGTATTTGGCGACCGTTGCGAGTCGGACTGATAGATGTTGTGCATCCATAAATTTTCTTCCCTTCTGTTTTTCTCATTACCTTTTAGTATAAGCTAGTCACGTAAAATTGGATAGCGGAACCACTAAAAAAGCCAGCACCAATTGGCACTGACTTCTTTAACTTAGCTTATTTTTGCTGACGACGCGTTTGCGGTTGATCATCATCCGTTGACGCCGTTGCTTGCCCCATCTTAGAGTAAGGATAAGGGTACGTAATCTTCATAACGGCTGGCATGACAATCGGTAAAAGAATAATCAACAAGACAATCCCCAAAATCACGGCCAAGGCAATTTGAATCAAGGTCATCACCCCAGATGGAATCAATGCAGCGAATGTCCCACTCAAAATAATCCCGGCTGAAATGACCACCGTACCAATAACCGTTGCCGCATGTAACATTTTATCACTCGTCGCACCCGGTTCATGAAGACTTTCACGATACTTACGCATCAAGAAGATCGAGTAATCAACCCCCAGAGAAATCAACATCACGAATGTGAAGAATGGCGTGTTCCATGTCAACATATTGGTCCCCAAAATTGGCTTTACTAGCCAGTGCACTAACGTTAAGGCACCAGAGTAAGCGACTAGCAAGATTCCTTCGATCACAATTGGTTGAACCAGAGAACGGGTAACCACCATCAAGGCCACAAAGATTCCAGCTAACATGATAATCACAGTCCGCGTAAAGTCACTAGAGGCCATCGCAGACGTGTCGTTAGTTTGCGACGTATTGCCGCCAAAGGCAACCTTAGCACCGCTCAAGCTGGTTCCTTGCAGGCTTCCATTGACAATTTTTTCCAGCTTAGGTAGCCGCGCCATGGCTGCCGCTGAACTTGGATCGTCCTTCAAGACAACCGTCAGCTTCGTTAGCTTGTGGTTCGGTGACATGTAGGTGTCCATCGATTGCTTAAATGACCCGCTGTTGATCGACTTCTTCGGAATGTAGAACGTTTCCGCCGCAGCCGACTTCTGTAAGCCCTTAAGGTAGGTATTGGCTGTCCCGACACCGGAAGAAACCGAACTCAAACCGGTTGTTGCAGCAGATAAACGACTCCGCATTTTCGTTAACTTCTTATTCATTGAGGCCAGCTGCTCTGCCATTGTTTGGTTACCAGCGGCAACTTGGCTGGCACCACTCACCAGTGCAGGCATCTTGTTGTTAATCGTGAACATCGCCCCAGACAACGAACCCAGTTTAGAAGATAGCTCACTTGTCTGTGAACTAGCAGATGACAAGGCCGTTGCTGCACCCGGCAACACCACGTTAGATTTTTGCGCCAACGTCGCCACTGATGACTGCAATTGTGACGTCGTACCTTGCAAGGTTTGTAGTTGACTAGCCACGTTTGTCGTTGACGTCCCAATATTAGACGTATCCGTAGCCACCTGTGATAACGATGACTTCACGGAAGCTAATAAACTAGCTTGGGCAGATGCCTGTTGCTTCATAACTGACTGTAAAACTGCTTTTTGTGTCGCTGATAATGGTGCTCCAGCGGAACTAAAAGCTTGAACCGCTGTTGCGTACCCATTACCAGAACTGGCTGACGCACTAGCGACCAAGTCTTGAACCTTTTGGAGTTGTGACTTGATATCCTGAGCGGAACTCCCAATGTTAGTTAAGCCGCTCGTCACACCACTGGTACTGCCTGACGCACTGCTGTTAACTTGCGCACTAAGCTCTTGAATAGCTGCGTTCAATTGTGGTAGCGCTGCCTCCAGTTGTGCTAATTTAGCTTGTTGTGAGGAACTCGTCGCACCAGCCACGCTGGTATTCATTTGACTAACACCCGTTGTGACTTGTGAAATTCCTGTCTGTAAGGTCTTCGTCCCATCACTGACTTGTTTGGCACCTGTCGCCAGCTTCTGGGCCTTTTTCACTGATCCAGAGACATCTTCTTTGCTTAACTGACTATTGGCTGACTTTAGCCCTTTGTTAACCTTATTGACACCTTTTTGGGCCTTAACTAATCCTGTAGTTACTGAACTCATTTGGTTCCGAACATACAATTGCTTAATGGCTTTCCCACCAGGCTGCGTGACGGACGCCACCGTCTTAACCCCATCTGCATTTTGCAGTTGTTTGGTCAGACGATCAATGAGTAGTAAGGATTTTTCGTTATTTAACTTATGATCACTTTGGATGTAAATTGTCGTTGGTTCCGCGGTTCCTTTGGAGAAGTGCTTTTGCACCACGCGTAACCCTTGCTTAGCCGGCACATTATTGCCAATTTCCACTGTATCATCGTAATCCAACGTCCCGTGAGACGCCAGTGCAAGTGGAATAAAGACAATTCCGGCAACGATCAACGTAATCACCGGCCGAATCATCGCGTGCTTAGCCATACCATGCCAGAGACGACTGTCGCCTTCACCAGAGAATTTCTTCACTGGCCAGAACATGTGTGGCCCACAGATTGCCATAAAAAACGGATTCAATGTCAGAAGCACGGCCAACAAGACCACAACCCCAACGGCAATACCAACGGCTGACCGATACAAGGAGAAGTTGGCAAAACCCAACACACTCATCCCAATTAACACGGACAACCCGGAATAAAGAACCGTACGACCACCAATCTTGATGGCCTCTTTGGTCGCTGAGTAGCGGTCTTGCCCGTTGGCTAACCGCTCCCTAAACTCGTTGTAGAGGAGAATATTATAGTCAGTCCCAATCCCAAACAGAACAATCACAATAAAGACTTGGGTGAAGTTAGAGAATGGGAAGTTGAAGCGGTCAACTAAGTTTGCCACAACAGAAATCGATGTAATCACGGATACGCCAACCGTTAACAACGAGAAGAGCGGTGTCACTGGCGATCTGAATACTAACCACAATACTAAGAAAATAAAAATTGCCGCAATAATTTCAGTCTTTTGCACCCCGGCTTGCGTGGCATCCGAGAAGTCTTGATTTAAAACATCGGCCCCCGTTAGATACGTCTTCACCCCATCAGTCTTAGCTAATTGAGTGATTTGGTCACGAATCGAAGTGATTGAATGGCTTGACGACTTACGCACGTTCAACTGTAATAGTTGCGTACTCTTATCTTTAGAGATTAGTTGGGAAGCAGCAGTTGAACTATCACTAGCTGCCGTCATTGACCGGATTTGATACCGATCCTCATGATTCTTGATCCGTTTAATGGTCTTATCAATTTGCTTATTTTGATCACTGGTCAACGCGGTATTACCGTTGCTAAAGGCCACTACAACAGCCGTGGTTCCCCGTTGTGAACGGCCCCACTTCTTTTGCATATTGGTTGCTTCGGTGCTTTGATAATTGCTGGGAACCGTAATCTGACCCTTATCAGCCACCAATTTACTCATGTTTGGAATCGTCAGGATGGCTAGCAAAACGATCACCAACCAGCCAATCACATTCCAGATGTAATGTTTGTTCATCCAGCGCACAGGATAATACCTCCTAAATAATTAATTAAACTAACTTCTATTCTACTGTTTATCGAGTTAACCAGGTTGTCCAATCAAGTTCTAGGGGTTGGTTCCCATTTGATGGCAGAATGTCACCAATGGACAACGTCGCTAGCTGCTGTCGATATTGCTTCTCCGCCGCACCAAACGTTGACAGCACGTTGGCGACCGACTGTTCACCGTGGAGATTCTTTAACCCGTACATCCGCATAAACTGATCACGCTGTTCAAAATCAAATAGTCGTTTAACCAGTCCAGTATTTTTCACAAAGGACTGCGGTCCCTCAATCGCATCAAAAATGTCTAATAACGTAATCTCATTTGGATTACGGGTCAGGACAATTCCCCCAACTCGACCAGATACAGTCTTAACAATTTTTCCTGCGGCCAATCGTTGGACGATTTTCTTCAAATAGCTGGTTGAGATACCCAATCGTTCCGCCACCAATGAACTATGTAACGGGATTTGACGATCCTGAATCCCCAAAAAAGTCACAATACAAAGTGCTTGTTCAAGACTCGGTTTTGCTTTCAAAGGGCCCCTCCTTTCCCAAACATGACGAACCTTGCCAATTTCTTAAACGAGATACATTATATCCCCTTTAGATAATTTTTCAAGACTTCTGACGCAATAAATTAATGCAATCACGGTTATTTTTTTGTGTAAGCGATTTCACTTCTTTTGACGCTTCCTCATCTATTTCTGGCTTAGCCGTCACCAGTAATAAAAAAAAGCAGCCACCCTAGCGGTAGCTGCTTTTACAAATCTATTCCAAAAAGTCTTTCAGTTGTTTACTGCGTGATGGGTGCCGTAATTTCCGCAAAGCTTTAGCTTCAATTTGGCGAATCCGTTCCCGGGTAACCCCGAAGACTTTACCCACTTCTTCCAACGTCCGCGTCCGACCATCATCTAGGCCAAACCGTAGCCGTAAAACATTTTCTTCCCGATCAGTTAACGTATCCAAAACGCTCTCCAATTGTTCTTTCAACAATTCGTAAGCGGCATGGTCAGCTGGACTGGTGGCATCTTGGTCTTCAATAAAATCACCCAAGTGAGAATCATCTTCTTCACCAATTGGCGTTTCCAAAGAAACTGGTTCTTGCGCAATCTTTAAGATTTCGCGAACCTTTTCCGTTGGCATATCCATTTCGGCCCCAATTTCTTCTGGCGTTGGTTCACGTCCAAGATCTTGAAGCAATTGCCGTTGAATCCGAATTAACTTGTTAATGGTTTCCACCATATGAACGGGAATCCGAATCGTCCGAGCTTGGTCAGCAATGGCCCGTGTAATCGCTTGACGAATCCACCAAGTTGCGTAAGTTGAGAACTTAAACCCTTTGCGGTAGTCAAACTTTTCAACGGCCTTCATCAGCCCCATGTTACCTTCTTGAATCAAATCCAAGAACTGCATTCCCCGACCCACGTAACGCTTAGCGATAGAAACCACTAACCGTAAGTTGGCTTCCGCTAGTTCTTGCTTAGCGGCTTCTTCACCGTTTTCAATCCGTAAAGCCAATGCGACTTCTTCGTCGGCAGTCAAGAGGTTGACGCGCCCAATTTCCTTTAGATACATCCGCACTGGATCGTTAATCTTAACGCCCGTTGTCGTCGAAGCATCTTTTAATTCTTTCTTAGAAACGGCCTTTTGAGCTTTAACCGCCCGTGCGTCTGGCTCACCCTTAGCATCAACCACGCTGATTCCGGCATCGGAAATGGTTTCAAGTAACTTGTCCATTTGCTTAGCATCCAGTGTGTACGGTGTTGCCACCTTATCAGTTAAGTCATCATACGTGATGTGACCCGCCTTTTTGGTGTCCTTGATTAAGGCACGTACCGTCTTGTTGTATGCTTTTTGGTCAAACATTGGTTGATCCGTGGTTTTTTTTGCCATTAAAATACCCCCTAGACTAAAGTTGCTTGTTCGCTTGGCGTTGTCGCTCCAATTGAACAATCTCAATGACTAACTGCCGTTGTTGCTCGGCATCACCCAATCGTGAGGCCTCCGCCAGTTGATTTTTCTTCTGGCGGAGTTGTTCATCGACGGGCGCTTCATTCATAATCACCGCTAAATAGTCATCGATCTCACGTGGGGTAGCCGCCGCATGAGTGGTTGTTTCTAACTCGATGACTAATTGCTGTAGCCGGTCTTCTTGAATGAAGTCCGTAAACTGCGCGGTTTGATACGTTTGATGCGTTTGGAAATAACCTTGGGCCAAGGTATAAATCACTTGATAATCATCGTGAACGAAGCAAAAGTCAGCAACACTGCTGACTTTCGCCCACACATTTCGATCGTGGAGCAAATGATACAGCAAGTTCCGTTCTGCCCGTTCTAAGCGGGTTAACGGCCGCTGTTGCTGGTAAACCGTTACTGGCGGAGCCACAGGTGCCTTTTCTGGCTCCCGTGGTCGGTCACGCTCAGCTTGCGCTGCTACATCCCGCTGAGTTTGTTTTAACTGTGCCAATAGGGCTGACTTATCAATCTTAAACTCTGTCGCCAATTGGTTCAGGTAAAGGTCCAATTCGACCGGTTCTTGCACCTGTGCCAAAAGTGGCATGACCTGATTCACATAATCCAAGCGCTCCGCGTCCGTATCGAGGGCCTTATTTCGCCGCAAGAATCGTAGTTGAAACTTAATTGGCGTCTCTTTGGCGGTGGTCATCATTTGCTTAAAAGCCACATCCCCATGCGCTTGTCGATATTCATCGGGATCTTGACCCTCTGGTAGTTGAATCACACTTAACTGCAAGTGACTGTGCTGATTTAACAGGCCCAAAGCCCGTGAGATGGCCCGTTGACCGGGCTCATCCCCATCATAACAAACATTTAACTTGTCAGTCGTCCGCTCGATTGCGTAAATCTGTTCTGTCGTCAAGCTTGTTCCCATCGAGGCAATCCCGTTACGAACCCCTGCTTGAGTCGCAGAAATAACGTCCATGTATCCTTCAAACAACGTCACTTCACCCGCCTCACGAATAGCGGGACGCGCTAAATCAAAATTAAATAATAAGCGACTCTTATTAAATAACGTGGTTTCAGGACTGTTCAGGTACTTGGGCTGATTGTCGGCTGGTTGCATTAGCCGCCCAGAAAAGGCCGTAACGTGTCCACTCGCATTGCGTAACGGAAACATCACGCGTTCAGTAAACCGATCCCGTAGTTCCCCCTGCGCATTTTCAATAAAGAGTCCCGATTGCCTTAACAGCTGGTAGTCACTGTTACGCTGGTCAAAAAACGGTTTGAGTAGCCGCTGACCCGGCGCAAAGCCTAACTGATATGTTTCAATCGTCTCATCAGTCAGTCCCCGTTGGTGCAAATAATCTAAAGCGGGCTGCCCCACCTCCGTATTCACCAAAATATGGTGATACAGCTTAGCAGCTTGCTCCTGTAATGCAATCAATTGACTGGTTTTGGAATCGACTGCCGGTCCCTGGGCATCCTGACGATATTCACTATCAAGGTCCACATGACTAAAATCAGCTACCTTCACCACCGCTTCAGGGAACGTCACGTGTTCCAATTCCATGAGAAACTTGAACACATTACCACCACGACCGCAACTAAAGCAATGGAAGATTTGTTTGTCTTCTGCAACGGAAAATGACGGTGTTCGTTCCTCGTGAAAGGGGCATAACCCAAACAGGTTCTTCCCCGACTTTTTGAGTTGAACATATTGACCGACCACATCCGCAATGTTCGTGGCCGTTCGCACCGTTTCAATCACGTCTTCGGGTATCTTCGCCAAGCCATCACTCCCTTTACCGTGGATCTCATCGCGCCCTTAGCCTTGAAAAGTCGCACCCCGGGAACCCGAAAAGTGCGACTCTTTAATTGGAATTCGTGCACAAAAATACAAGTTATATGATAGCACATAAATCCCGATTGTCCAATTAAAAGCTCTCGGTTTTACTTCACAACCAGTTGATCCAAATCCCCCAATGCCAATGCTAGGTCAGCTAACCGACTCAATTCCGCCAAACGGTTATTCCGAACAGCATCATCTTTTGCCATTACCATCGTGGCGTCAAAGTAAGCCGCAATGACTGGTTGGATATCAGCTAAGGCTGTATATAAGGCCGTTAACCCGTCCTTCGCTGCCGTGGCCACTGTTGCGACACCTTGATGTAATTGCCCTTCACTGTCATTTTCAAACAATGCTGGATCAACTGTCGTGGCGGCCACTTCAGCGGGTGCCTTTTGGGCCAAACGAATCACCCGCGTCAAGGATTCAATCACATCCTTAAAGTTGGCATCGTCAGCATGACTCGCCAAAATATCGGCTGCCGTAAAGATCTGTAAGACATCACTACTGCTACCGGCCGTCACGGCATCAATAATATCGTGACGTTGCTTAGCAGAACGGAGAATCTTCCGAATCCGATCCTTGATAAAGTTAACCAGCGCGTCAATTTGTCCAGCTTGATCGAGCTTTGGTGCAACATTGGCCGTCGTCTCGGCTGCAACAAAGGCCTGTGCCAAGTCAGCTACTGGTAAGGACCACTGTTGGTCCTGAGCAATCCGCACAATCCCAGTTGCTTGTCGCCGCAATGCGTAAGGATCATTTGAACCGCTCGGAATCATGCCAGCGGCAAAGAACGTTAAGATGCTATCGAATTTATCGGCTAAGGCTAATACGGCACCGGGGACAGACGCTGGTAAAGCGCCATCGGCAGAGATTGGCTCGTAATGTTCACGAATCGCTTGAGCCACAGCGGGATCTTCACCTTGAAGTAAGGCGTATTTTTCACCCATGACACCTTGTAATTCAGCAAATTCGCCGACCATTCCGGTAACCAGGTCAAATTTATAGATTTCACTGGCCCGCAATACGGCCTTAGCCTGGGCATCGTTTAACCCAACGTGCTTGGCCAAAACCCCAGCAATTGCTTTAACCCGGCTCATCTTCTCAGCCATCGTACTGATCTTATCATGGAAGCTAACAGTCTTCAGCCGGTCAACGTAATCAGCAATCGTCTTCTTCTGATCTTCCGTATAGAAGAACATGGCATCTTCTAGTCGCGCAGTCAGGACCTTTTCGTTTCCTGAAACCACGTTTTGTAAGTCATGATCGTTCCCATTACGGACCGAAATGAACGTTGGCAATAATTGCCCTTGTGCATCCCGTGCATAGAAGAACCGCTGGTGATCACGCATTGAGGTAATCAGGACTTCTTCTGGAATCGTCAAATACTTTTCATCGAAGCTGCCGGCAAAAGCAGTTGGCCACTCTACCAAGTTGTTAACTTCTTCTAACAAGCCCGCATCAACGTTAACCGTCCAACCATGATCGGCGGCCAGCTTGTCAATTTGAGTTTTAATCATCGACTTACGCTTATCCGCATCAGCAATCACAAACTCACTGGTCAAGTCACCTTCGTAGTCAGCGGCCGTTGCAATCGATATGTCTTTGCCTAAGAAGCGGTGACCACGGGTATTACGATCCGTTGTCACATCCAAGATACTAAACGGAATGACGTCGGCATCTAACAAGGCTACCAGCCAACGGATTGGTCGAATATATTGGAAATGATGGGTGCTCCACTTCATCATCGTCGGGAAAGTCATGGCTGTGATGACGTCCTTGAGTCCAGCCAAAACGGTAGCCACCGGTTCACCGGCAATAAATTTATCGACGTAAACGTACTCGGTACCCTTAATTTCCTTAAAGGTAATGTCATCGGTGGTCAAACCTTGACCACGAGTAAACCCAATTGCGGCCTTGCTCCAATTACCCTCAGCGTCTTGGGCAATCTTTTTAGCTGGTCCTTTGACGGATTCGCTAATATCGCGTTGCTTGTCGGCAAGTCCCGTAATTAAGACCGCTAAACGCCGGGGCGTTGAGAATGGTTTGATCTCATCATAATCGACGCGTTCTTCTTTTAGGTAATCCGCCGTCCGCTTGACCAACTGCTTAATGGCTGGTGTCACGACGTGTGCGGGCATTTCTTCCAGCCCGATTTCTAGTAAAAATGTGTGTGCCATTATTTGGCCTCCTCATCCGCTAATAATTGTTGGCGTAGCTTTTCATCCTTAACCAGTGGGAAGCCGCGCTTCTTTCGTTCAGCAACGAAAGCCCGCGCAATTGAACGTGCCATATTCCGGATTCGTGATAAGTAGCCGGCCCGTTCAGTCACTGAAACCGCCCCGCGGGCATCCAGCAGGTTAAATGTATGACTGCACTTCAGCACATAGTCATAGGCTGGATGTACCAAACCATTGGCGATTTGCTTTTTGGCTTCATCTTCAAATTCATCGAAATGCCGCAATAACATGTCTTGGTTACTTTCTTCAAAACTATACTTAGAATGTTCGTATTCTGGTTCCTTGAAGATATCACCATACTTGACACCATCGGCCCATTCCAAATCAAAGACGGAGTTAACGTCTTGAATGTATGAGGCTAATCGTTCTAGGCCGTAAGTCACTTCGGACGTGACGGGGTCAACTTCCATGCCCCCAACAACTTGGAAGTAAGTGAACTGGGTGATTTCCATCCCGTCCAACCAAACTTCCCAACCAACACCGGCACAGCCCATGGATGGGTTTTCCCAGTTATCTTCGACGAACCGAATATCATGTTCCAACGGATCAATGCCCAATTCCTTCAAACTATTCAAGTAAAGCTCTTGAATGTTGTCGGGAGAGGGTTTCATAATTACTTGGAATTGGTGATGTTGGTATAACCGGTTCGGGTTTTCCCCGTAACGGCCATCGGCTGGACGCCGGGAAGGTTCAACGTAAGCGGCGTTCCAGGGTTCTGGACCGATCGCCCGTAAAAATGTGTAAGGACTCATCGTCCCGGCACCTTTTTCTGTATCGTAAGCTTGCATCAGCATGCAGCCCTGAGCGGACCAATACTGTTGTAACTTCAAAATGATTGCTTGCATGGACAGTTTTTCTGTCATAGGTGCAGTTCCTCCTTATTTAACAAATAAGCGCAAAAAAATCCCTACGAGAATTCACCGAGGCAAATTCACGTAGGGACGAAGTTTTAATTTCGCGGTTCCACCCTACTTCTAATCGATCACCGATTAGCAGCTTACTTGGAAACGACTCCGAATGTGCCAACCCACAGCACCAATTATTCGGCTCCCACTCTCCCGAACTCGCTAAGAATCAACACTATGTTTCTCATTCATCATAATCGACTTATTTAACTGAGTTTTATGATAGTCGTTCCCCACAGGGTTGTCAATGGTCAGTCGGTGGTTTTAACCGTGCAGACCACGATTGCATTTGGTCCAAGAAACGCTTGCTCTTGGGATGAACCCCAATCTGGCTGTCATAGATTTCATCCATCAATTGCCGCAAAGCATGTTCAGTCTGCGGTTTGACCTTAATCGTATGCAGCCGATCTAAATCTAAGACCGAGAACTGACGAAGATAGTAGATGGTCCGCTGGCTGACATGCAACCGTCGCGGGTCTAGCGTCCAGTGCGCCTGACATAAAAGACCGCCATAGCTTTCTGAGTAGTCAAAGGGCAAATCATTACGCCCACAGACGGCACAACCTTGCAATTGTGGCGCCACTCCAAAGGCCGGCATTAATTGAATTTCCATGATATTGGTAACAATCGCGGCATTGACGCCATCATCAATTAACGTCAATGCCCGTTGCACCCGGTGGTACCAGTCTGGTAGCGGCTGACTATCCGGAAAAGCCGTATCCACCAAGCTCATGATATACGTAGCGTAAGCATTCTTAAAAATATCCGCGCTAATATCTTGAAATTGCCGCGTTTCACGGGCCGTTCGAATGTAGGACAACCCGTCATCCGCAATATCGCCAACGTAGCTACCAACCGTAAACGGCAAGATATCCGCCACCATCTTGAAGCCCCGTTTCTTAGCTCCTCGAACCAAAAACATCTTCTTGCCAAACTCTTGCGTAAAAAACTTGATTAAAAAATCACGTTCAGCATAATCACGTCGAAACAACAGGATGCCGTGAAAATCCGTTACATTTCGTGCCACCCGTCATCCCCACTTTCTTGTCTTACAGATCGTCACGCCGATAGCCGTAAGACTTCAGCAACGTGGATTTGTCCCGCCAGTTGGGCTGAACTTTCACCCACAATTGCAGATAGACTTTGCTACCCAACAGGTGCTCAATATCCTGACGGGCTAATGTGCCGATCTTTTTAAGCATGCTACCGCCTTTACCAATCATGATACCTTTTTGAGTTGGCCGTTCAACGATAATCGTTGCCTCAATATGCACGTGATCCTCATCTTTTTGCTTCATGCTTTCAATCTCAACGGCAACTGAATGGGGCACCTCTTCACGCGTCAACATAAAAATTTTCTCGCGAATCAGCTCACTCACGACAAACCGTTCGGGATGATCTGTCACTTGATCGGCTGGATAATATTGCGGTCCATTTGGCATTTGTTCAACTAATCCCGTTAACAATTCATCAACGTTATTACCTTCCAACGCTGAAATCGGGTACACCGCTTTCCAAGGAAGTGCCGTTTGGTATTGCTCCATGACCGGCAATAAATCATCCGGTTTAACTTGATCGATCTTGTTAATTAAGAGATAAACTGGGGCTTTTACGTTCTTTAGCCGATCGATGATAAAGTTGTCACCGGCACCCCGCTTTTCAGCCGCGTTCACCATAAATAGCACCGCGTCAACTTCGTTTAAAGCAGACATGGCTGACTGCACCATATAATCCCCTAGCTTACTCTTCGGCTTATGCACCCCTGGCGTATCAATAAACACAATCTGGGCTTCATCCGTCGTATAAATACCTTGAATCTTGTTACGGGTCGTTTGGGCCGTATTTGACATGATCGCAATCTTTTGGCCAATTACCCGGTTTAAAAACGTTGATTTCCCCACATTGGGCCGACCCACAATGGCCACAAAACCTGATTTGTAATCTGGATTATCCATAATTTCCTCCTAGAACCAGCGGCCTAGCGCTGGTAACATCACGAGCGCCCCAACTATGACCGCAAAAAGAGCCGCCAATAAGACGCCACCTGCGGCCACATCCTTGGCCCGCTTCGCTAACTCATGATACGTTTGACCGACAACTAGGTCTACCACCGCTTCCACAATGGTATTCAATGTCTCCGCAATCAGAACCAAGAAGATGGCCAGCATTAACCACAGCCATTCATTAATCGTTAATTGCAGGCTTAAGCCCGCTATCACGGCCAAACTGCCAAACAAGAGGTGCTTGCGAAAATTACGCTCGTAGTGAAAGAGCGCCTGTAACCCTTCTAACGCGTGCCCTAATGATTGGCGAAAAGCACGGTTTTTACCGGTTTGCCGGTGCTTATCGCTTGAGGCCATAAGCATCTAAAATATCGGCTTGCAACTTAAACATGACCTTCTCGTCTTCCGGTTCCATGTGATCATATCCGTTCAAGTGCAAGAAACCGTGGACCACTAAGAAGCCCAGTTCCCGTTCGTAAGAGTGTCCCAAATAGTCAGCCTGTTCGGCCACTTTATCCATCGACACAAAAATATCCCCGATGTTTTCTGGAATTTCGGCTGCCAATTCATCATCCATAACCAACGGAAAATCCTCAGCTTCCTCGTCATCATCCTCAATCGCAAAACTAATGACGTCAGTAGCGCGATCAACTCCCCGGTATTGTTGATTAATCCGATGAATATCTTCATTGTTCATCAACGTCACGGACATTTCAGTATTGTCCGCTAATTTCAAGTATTTTCCAGCATACTGCAAAACATCTTGAATCAGGTTTACGTGCTCAGCCGGCACGCCATCTTGGGTCTTATCGTAAATCTCTAAATCCATTATTTTTTAGCTCCATTTGGTTTAGTTTCGTTTGCTTCGTAAGCGTTAATGATGCTGGCAACCACTGGATGGCGAACCACATCATCGGCGCTAAAGGTGACAAAGTTAATATGTGCCACGTTTTGTAAGATATGTTGGGCTTGAACCAACCCCGAACGCGTATTGTGCGGCAAATCTATCTGTGAGATATCCCCGTTGACGATCATTTTAGAACCAAAACCTAACCGCGTTAAGAACATTTTCATTTGCATATTCGTGGTGTTTTGGGCTTCGTCTAAGATAACAAAGGCCGACTCCAACGTCCGTCCACGCATATAAGCCAATGGGGCAATTTCAATGACCCCACGATCCATCAATCGCGTCGTATGTTCTGCACCTAAGATGGCGTACAACGCGTCGTAGATTGGTCGGAGATAGGGATCAACTTTTTCTTTCAAATCTCCTGGTAAAAATCCCAAACTTTCACCGGCTTCGACTGCTGGCCGGGTAATAATCAGCTTCTCCACATCGCCGTGTTTTAAAGCAGAGACCGCCATCACTACGGCCAGATAGGTCTTCCCGGTTCCGGCGGGGCCAATGCCAAAGGTCACATCGTTATGTTTAATTGAATCAATATATTGTCGTTGACCAAAGTTCTTCACCCGTACCGGACGACCCTTGGCGTCATTGATTAACGTCTCCGTGTACAGATCCTTGAAATACGTCAAGGTTCCCCGATCGGCCATCTTCATGGCACTGACGACGTCTGCGCTGTTGAGTTTGATTCCCTTAGCCAACAAATCACTCATATTCCGTAGAATATTCAGCGTTTGGTCAACAGCTTCGGCTGCACCGGCGACTTTGATTGAATTACCAAAGGGCTTAACCGTCACATTGAGTCCTTCCTCAAGTAAGGTCACAAATTGATCCTGAACGCCGAGTAAGGCCACTTCATCTTCAGGCCGTTCCAGAATGTATTCTTTTTCAATCGTTGTGTTTTCAGTCAAATACGGTGGCTCCTTTATCGTTATATTTAAAGTTATTGATAGTCAAATTTTAGCATACCACCGGGGATTGTAAAAGCATTCGGCGCGAAAAGCTGGCCGAACAAACTAAATCGAGACACTTTACCTCATAAAGACACCCTATTGACCAGCCCCGACTCATGGACTTTCTCTTTTTCAATCCCACCACTGCAATGAGGTTCATCTCATTTAAAAACACCACAGCCAGTTAGCCGTGGTGTTTTCGGTTATTGATTTAATTGTGCTTTAACGGTTTGGTTGACGAGATTACCATCAGCCTTCCCCTTAACTTGGGGCATAACAGCGCCCATGACCTTGCCAAAGTCACCCATGCCGCTAGCGTTCACCTTAGCAATGCTATCCTTGACAATTTGAGTGATTTCATCGGCACTTAATTGCTTAGGCGCATAGGCCTCAACGATCTTGATCTCGGCTTCGACACCATCAACCAAGTCTTGCCGACCACCCTTTTGAAATTCAGCTAAGGATTCCTTGCGTTGCTTAAGCTCACGCGATACCACGGTTAGTTCTTCGTCTGCCGTTAAATCATGGCCTTGCTTAACCTTTTCGTTGGTTAAAGCGGCCTTCATCATCCGAATAACGTTTAACGATAATTTGTCGTGGGCCTTCATAGCAGTCTTCAAATCTGTATTGAGTTGGCTTTCTAAACTCATGTGTCTTCCTCCTAAAAAATTCAACTTATTATTCAGTCTACACCTTATTTTCCTGAGCGTCAGGTAAAGTTACCTGCTCCATTTGCAAGTGATTATAATATTGTCCCCAGTGTTCCATCGCTTCAATCACGGGTCGCAGCGTTTGACCAAACTCCGTCAGCCGATACTCCGTCTTGGGCGGAATCTGCGCATAAATTTGCTTTGTCACAACGCCGTCGGCCACCAATTCTTGTAGTTGACGAGCCAACATCCGTGATGAAATCGTGGGTAACCAGCGTTCAAAATCGCTGTAACGGGCTACTTGTTCCTGAAATAACCGGTACAAAATGACACTTTTCCATTTACCAGAAATAATTTGCAGCGTGCTTTCTACTGGGCAACCAGCGACACAGTCGTAAACCTTACGTTGCATGCTCATCTCATTTCCTCTCTTTATCGTGAATGTGTTCATCATACGCCGTTTTCCAGCTAAAGACGACCGTTAACCCTTACTTACATCAGTGTTAGTTACTCCCTAAAACTGCAGGATTGTTTTTAGCCATCAATTGGGCTACGCTAGCACCATGTTTAGAAATGAAAGGATGATTTTTATGACGATGATGCACGCAATTGGTTTTGACCGCCATTTACCAATTGAAGACAATCATAGTTTCTTCGACGTCACGGTACCGCGACCGGAGCCTACCGGACATGACTTACTCGTCCAGATTATCGCAACTTCAGTTAATCCCGTTGATACGGCTGTTCGCCGGAACACGGTGGGCATCCTTGAGCACCCCAAAGTGATTGGTTGGGATGCTTACGGAATCGTCACGGCAGTCGGAAACGACGTTCATGACTTTCAATCTGGTGATCGGGTCTTTTACGCCGGATCGTTCAAACGATCCGGTACGGACAGCGACTATCAACTAGTCGACGAGCGAATCGTGGGGCATGTACCCACGTCACTCTCACCGGCCGAAATTGCCGCAATGCCGTTAACCTCATTGACGGCCTGGGAAGCACTCTTTGAACAAATGCATCTGGACATTGATCACCCTGCCGACAATGCCGGTCGAACGTTACTGGTGATTAATGGCGCTGGGGGCGTAGGCTCTGTTGCCACGCAATTGGCCAAATTAGCTGGACTCACCGTCATCGCTACGGCCTCGCGCCCAGAGACAATTGCCTGGACTAAGCAGCACGGTGCCGACCATGTTGTCAATCATCGACAAGATGTGGTCGAACAAGTTCACGCACTGGGACTCGATACGGTCGATTATATTTTGGAACTTAGTAATCTCAACCAACATTGGTCCGAAATCGTTGACCTCATTGCCCCCAGCGGAACGATTGTCTCCATTACCGGTAGTAACACTCCCATTGATCTGCGCGCCTTAAAACAAAAGCGGGCCACCTTTGCTTGGGAATGGATGTATACCAAGTCATTTTATGAAACACCCGACATGCAGAGCCAACACGCCATCTTGGAACGAGTACGGGGTTTGCTAGATGCCGGTCGCTTGCAATCAACGTTGACCAAGACATTGACGCCTATCACTGCAGCTAATCTACGCCAAGCCCATGCTTTGGTCGAATCTAACCGAATGATTGGTAAAGTGGTGCTTACTAATCAGTAATTCACCACAAAAAAGCCTCAAGGCCAATGACCTTGAGGTTTTTTCATACTTGCAAAAAGAGCTTAGAAACGCTTCTTCTTGGCTTTACGCTTACGCGCAGCTTCTGATTTTAACTTTTTCTTCACACTTGGTTTTTCGTAAAATTCACGTTTACGGTATTCTTGTAAAGTACCGCTACGGGAAACCGTACGTTTGAAGCGCCGAAGAGCGTCGTCAAAAGACTCGTTTTTGCGAACGACTGTCTTTGCCATATAAAATTCCCTCCCTCCGAGCACAAATAATAACGCCGGTTAAACATTGTCCACCGGCGTAACGGTTCTTAACTATTATACATAAACACACAAACCTCGTCAATAACGCAGGCAAATAAAATTTGAACCGTTTTATCTCTCGGGGTAAACTAGAGGAAAAGACCAGAGGAGTTACTCGCTATGCAGCAAATGACTATTTTCGTCATCTCCGATTCTTCCGGAGAGACCGCCCTAACCGTCGCTCAGACGGCCGTTTCGCAGTACCCGACCATTCAAGTGAGTTACCAACGTTTCCCATTCATCCAAACAGATTCAATTCTGGATGGTATTTTAAATTTAGCTAAAAAACAACGGGCGATGATTTTTCACACCTTAGTTAGCCCCAAACTTAGCCAACATGTCCGTGAATTTGCTGTAACGAATCATCTGCAGCAGTTTGACTGTATCCAACCGGCCATGGATGTGATGCACCAAGCAACCGGACTAGAACCCGAGGGAGTTCCCGGACTCGTCCACAATCTCAATGACACGTATTTCGACCGAATTGCCGCCATGGAGTTTGCCGTAACCTACGATGATGGTAAAGACCCCACTGGTCTGTTAAAAGCGGATATCGTCATTTTAGGGGTCTCACGGACGTCTAAGACGCCGCTATCCTTATTCCTAGCCAACCGGAACTTACGGGTTGCTAATCTCCCGCTGTCGCCCAAAACGCAACTCCCAGACGAGTTGTGGCAGGTCGATCCCAAACGGATCTTTGGCCTAACCAATCGGCCGGAAATTCTGCGTAAAATTCGGCAAGAGCGCATGTTATCCTATGGTCTTCCTGCTGACAGTGCTTATTCTGACACTGCCAAAATTACAGAAGAATTAGCCTACGCGCAAAAATTGTATAAAAAGATTGGCTGTTTGGTGATTGACGTGTCTAATAAATCAATTGAGGAAACCGCTACGCTCATTATGGAAAGTGTCGATTACGACCTCATTCCCCACTCCTTACAAGACTAATTGGTTTCAATACATTAGCAGGCAGTATCAAATAAGCACGACTTTCAAACTGGCAGTTTGCCTTGAAAGTCGTGCTTATTTTAATTAACAATCGCTTTTAACGTTGAAGATAAGCGTCAACCGGAACCCCCGCCAACACATCTGCTTCCAGGTCTGGGTTAAACTGTTGATGCTTGAGCATTGCTACTTCATAGCCATGCGGATTCACACCGTGCTTACGATCTGGGCCGATAACTGGCGTTTCCATAATTTTCGGTACCGTTGTTAACTGAGGATGATGGGCCACCGCATTCAAAACGTCAAAACCTAACGTCCCTAAGCCAATATTGGTATGCCGATCCTTGTGACTGCCCTGTGGATTCTTGGAATCATTCAAATGTACCACTTTCAGGCGATCTAGTCCGATTACATGATCGAACTCATTGAGCACCCCATCAAAATCTGTGGCAATCGCATACCCCGCATCGCTCGTGTGACAGGTATCAAAGCAGACTGATAGCCGTTCATTATGGGGAGTGGCATCAATAATCGCTGCCAACTCTTCAAACGACCGGCCAACTTCAGTCCCCTTACCCGCCATCGTCTCTAGGGCAATCTGGACTGGCGACTCGGCCGCCGTCAAAATAGTATCCAGTCCCTGAGCAATCTGGGCAATTGCCGCCGGTGCCCCGGCGCCAACATGGGCACCAGGATGAAGAACAATTTGCTTAGCGCCCAATGCCGCTGCCCGTTGGACCTCAGCCGTCAAGAACGAAATGGCAAATTGAAAATTGGCCGGTTTTACCGTATTACCTAGATTCACCACGTAAGGCGCATGGACCACAATTTCTCGCTGTTCATGGGCCGCCATGAAAGTCTTAGCCGCGGGAATGTTTAGGTCTTCAATTGACTTACGCCGTGTATTTTGTGGTGCACCGGTATAAATCATGAAGACATTCTCACCGTACTGAGCAGCCTCTTGGGCCGACCCCAGCAGCATCTCTTTCCCTTTCATACTCACATGCGACCCAATTAAAAATGGTGTCATTTTATCTCATCCTTTCCGTGCAACATGACCTGAACAACCTGACGGCTAGCCGTTCCATTTTCCCATGAGCAAAATTTCTCATAAAAAGCGGCCTGCCGTGCTTGGTAGTCGTGAAAGGCCCCGTCTTGGCGCCAACGATCTAACTGCGCATAAAAAGCACTCGCCGTCGTCACCAATGGACCCGGAATTTCTTGTTCATAGTCAAAGTAAAAACCACGTAATTGATCCCGATAATGGGCCAAATCATACGCAAAAAATAGTTGCGGTCGCTGCAAATTCGCAAAGTCAAACATCACTGACGAGTAATCGGTAATTAATAAGTCAGAAATCAAATACAAGTCCGTAATGTCTGTCTCAGCCAACACGTGGACCCGCTCTTCAAACCCGTGAATATCAATGGCGTCCTTCACTAAATAGTGCGGTCGAATGATTAACTGCGTATTTGCAGGAACATGCTGGAAGAATTCCGCCAAATCAAACGGCAGATCAAACTGATAAACGCCAGGTCGAACTGCCATATCATCACGCCAGGTCGGCGCGTAAGTCACCACGGGACCCTTAGTTGATCCCAAAAGTTGCTGTTTCAGATCCGTAATCTCAGCCGGCAGCGTCGTATATAACCGATCGTTACGGGGATATCCAACCGATAAGAATTGATGATGGAATCCAAACGCTGACTTAAAAATCGTCTGCGAGTATTGGTTAGGGGCAATTAAATATTGCCAACGACTAGCCGCCGTCTTAAACTCTTGATGATACGCAGCCGTCGTGGTTCCGGGAATCGCCACATGTTCAATGTCTGCCCCCAGTTTTTTAAGTGGCGTCCCGTGCCACGTTTGAATCACCGTTGTTCGCCGGTTCTGATGCCACCAATTTGGCAGTCGTGAGTTGAGTACCCAAAATTCAGCCCGTGCCATCAGCCACACCCAGCGTGGTGTGAACCGTTTGACCAGTTGAATCTGGGGATACTTTTTATGTAGCGCGGCAAATTCACGTGGTTTGACACTAAAATAAGCCGTTGTCCGGTATTCCGGCGCTGTAGCCACTAATTCACGATAAATTGCGGCTGGATTATCATTAACATCCTTGCCATTAAAGCTTTCAAAAACGACTTGTCGCTGTTTGATCGGTAAACAAATAAGCCCATCGTTCATCACGATGAGCCCATAGCGAGCAACCAGCTTCAATGACCGAATGAGTCGTTGCAAACCGTTAGCCATTTGACGTTGCTCCTTTCAATTAAATTAAATCAACAAAACGTGAACGGAACTTGTAGTGCAAGTGAGACCCCACCAGCAAAACAAAGAACACAAATAACCAGAATTCCAAGGTCAACATTGGATGTTGCCAGAACCAGCCGCTCCCAATGAAGGATTCCCGAAAACCATTAACAATGTAATAATACGGGTTCAATTCCAACAAATGCACAAATGGTGCGGGGAATGACGTTGTGACAAAGTTAAACAGCACGCCAGAAACGTAAAATAACATCCGCATCACAGACTGTAAGAGGATATGGTAATCTCGCACGAGCACACTGATACAGGAATTTAAGACCCCTAAAGCGACTAACAAGCAAATCATAGCGAAGAAATAGTAAATCCATTGCAACCACGCTACCTTAGGATAAACGCCATTCAATAGACCAATGAAGATGGAAAAAACCATCATTGTCCAAAAGGAGCTAAGATTGCTGACGACTTTAATCGTGGGCAAAGCGGATACTGGGAACTTCATCTTAGCCACCATATTGACCCGCTGATAGATACTCTTAGATGCATCCAGTGTGGCCCGGTTCATGAAGAACCACGGGGTAATCCCAATCACCATCCATGGGAGGTAGCTAACGCCATTCAACGGTTGACCGTGTTTTAAACCCACACCGAAGACTAACCAGTAAATCCCAATTTGAATCAATGGATATAAGTATTCCCACGCTAAACCTAAATAATGACTCTGATAACTCGCTTGGTCCTCATATCGAGAAATCCGAAAAATAATTCCCAAGCTTGAAATTTGCTCTTTAAATAAGGTCATGACCTCTTTCAAGGCACTGCACTCCTTTAATTAATTGGTTAACAATGCGACATACCGGTCAATCACCCGCTGGGTGGCTTGCCCGTCATTAGCACTGTTCCAATGTTGATTGAATTTGGTGAAATCTGTCGCGGTATCCGCGTGAATCGCAGCGGCCAGTTCAGCCGCCGTTTGTAAAGCTGGACTCGGCAACCACTCGAATAAGTCGGCCTGAACACCTGGATCTTGCGTGTAGACCGGCAAATCAAACAAGTAAAACAACAAGCTGTGTGCATTGGACAATAAGCTATAGTCAAACGCAACTGACGAGTAATCCGTAATCAGAGTTTCCGTAACGGTTAACAGTTCAGTGGTACTCAGGTGTTGGGCAACCACCACCTGAGTACCCAGTTCTTGTTGGAGCCTAGCTGTTTGATCTGCCAGTGCCGGATGCAACTTAACAATAACCTTCGCAGCTGGGTCTTGCTGTAAGGCTGTTACGAGACCTTCCGGTGGTCTGAAGGTGACGCCATCCCGATACGTGGGTGCATACAAGATCACCCGCTGGTCTTGTAATTCCGGTGCTAAGCGGTACACCCGCTGGCGAGTTTTCGCCAACCAAGTAGCGTTAACTAACCGATCGGATCGAGGATAGCCCAAAATCTGCATCCGCTCAAAAGGGACGCGATAACTATTGGCAAACACCTGGCCCATTGCTGATGACCCCACCACGTAGTCATCAAATTGGTTATAAACTGCTTGAAAACGGCGCTGGTCGCTCTTAGGGCGCCGACTCGTTGTCGGATCATCCCAGCCAAACCGTTTAATTGCTCCCGCAGCATGCCACATTTGCACAATTCGCATATTTTTCGGGTGCCACAACCCGCCCAGAAAGGCATAATAATTATCACAAAACAAGAGACGTGCTTGCATCAGGCTGGGAATCCCCCGCCAAACGAAGTGCAGATCATCTCGAAAGACACGTGTGGTAATCCCAGCGGCGGCCAAGTGGGTGGCTGCCGCTTCATGCTCTGGTCGGTAAAACACAAGTAAGTCAACATCGGCGGGTAAAGCTGCTGCCAATGCTTTGATGAATGGCAAGTTATCACTAAAACTCAGTAAATAAACCACTTTATTTCGGTGACGCCTTGCACACAGTAGCGACATTAGTCGTACTAACCACAAATAAATCTCTTTCACGTTAATCACCAATATCACTAAATTTCGCTGCCCATAACATCGAGAATTATACCACATCTCCCGAGATAACCTAGCGAAATTTAAGAACCTTTAACATTCCACCATAAAATTCATAATGTTGGGCCTATTTATAAAAAAAGTGGCGGGCAATTAGCGCCCAACCACTTTTGACTTACCATTTCGGCTCATAGAAATGTCCCAACACTTTTACCGTATCTGAGATACTAACAAAGGCCTTAGGATCTGATTCCTCCATAGCCGTTTCTAACGCATCCATTTCATACCGGGTAATCACCGTAAATAGGATCGTCTTTTCATCATGTCGGTAAGCCCCTTCGGCCCCATGAACGATCGTGATGCCTCGCCGCATGTGATTTTGAATACTGTCAATCACCGTCTTAGGCCGGTCCGTAATCACCATGACCTGCATGCGCTGTTGCCGCGTAAACGTAATGTCCATGACTTTAGCATTTACGTAAAGCCCTAATGCTGAATACAGCGCGTAAGGCCACCCGTAAACAAACCCGGCACTAATCACGATCAAACTGTTAAACGCGATGTTAATGGTACCGATGCTGCGCCCAGTCTTACGACGAACGACGATCCCAATAATATCTAATCCACCGGTCGAAATCCCGTTCTTTAAAGCAAAGCCGGTCCCGAATCCATTGACGGCTCCCCCAAAGATGGCGCAGATAATGGGATCATTGGTTAAGTGAATCGGCTGAATCCAGCGAATCATCACCGACGCAAACAAGACACAGATAAAGGTAAAAATGGTAAAGGATTTCCCAATTTGTTTCCAAGCCAAGAAAAACATGGGAATATTAATCAGAAACAGCCCTAAACCCGTTCCAATGTGAAAGACTCCTAGACCACCCGTTAAGGTGTTCACCAACTGTGCTAACCCGGTCACACCGGACGAATAAATATGTCCGGGTGTCCAGAAAAAATTCACCGCGATTGACACCAAGACACCGTAAAAAAAAGCAACGGAAATCTTTGCCGTATAGGTATGCCGTTTGAACAACTGCTGCACATCATCCATGATTTAAAAACCGACCTCACTTATCTCGTTTCTTCTCATCTTTTATACTATGCTCGGCTTAGTATAGCATTTAATCTTGGAAACAACCACGGAATCTACCAGCTCTTAGCGAGTTTTAATTTTCCTGCCAATGGCGGGCAATAAATGCAGCGCGCCCACCCGCTTCTTCTTGGTCAAAGCGATCCGGATTTTTCCGATAAAATTGTTGATGGCGTTCTTCAGCCACAAAGAACGGCTGGACCACTTGGATCTGCGTCACGATTGGTTGATCAAACTGCTCGCGAGCTTGTAATGCCGCTCGCGAGGCTACCGCAATTTCGGCCTGCTGACGGCTATTCACGAAGATCACCGGCCGATAGTTACTTCCGCGATCTTGAAACTGCCCCGCCGCGTCCGTGGGGTCCGTTTGTTGCCAATACAACTCAACTAATTGCTGGTAACTGACAACGGCCGGATCAAACCAAATTTTAACAGCTTCCGTATGACCCGTAGTTTGACTTTTAACCTGCTCATATGTCGGATTGGTCACGGTGCCACCCGTATAGCCCGACAATACCCGTTTGATGCCCGGTAACGTGTCAAAGGGTCGCACCATACACCAAAAACAGCCACCAGCAAACGTTGCCGTTTCAATTTCGCTCATCATAATCACTCCATTTTCTAATGTTTCTATTAAACGGCTTTTTCACAGTCACGTCAAGCACCACTACCTAATCGACAAAAAACGAGCCCAGAAAAAATTCGGCTCTATGATATTTGGTGTTGATGGATAAAATCCATCGACGCCTTTTTTGTAAAACAAACTAAAAAGGGCATACTGCCCTGTGCTACAATCAAGTCGACGAAAACCAATTGAAAGCGAG
>NZ_JBNIIX010000016.1:0-60916 GCF_050106635.1 Levilactobacillus sp. LN180102 | reverse complement strand
TCACTCGCTTTCAATTGGTTTTCGTCGACTTGATTGTAGCACAGGGCAGTATGCCCTTTTTAGTTTGTTTTACAAAAAAGGCGTCGATGGATTTTATCCATCAACACCAAATATCATAGAGCCAAAAAAATCGCCACTCACGAGTCAGTGAATGGCGATTTTTTATTCAAATGACAGTTCAACCAAATACGTTTGGGCATTTTTAATGTAGCTGGTTGTGATCCAGACTTCTTGATAGTCAAGCTTAGAGCTATTAGTACGGGCGAAGAAGTCATTCAGTAGCTCACCATGCTTCGCGAGAAAATCATTGTCCATCCGGTTGACTAGCAGATGACCCACCGGGAAATAAATTTCCGGATTAGCTACAGGAACCGTATCCGGAACGCCAATCGCAATGACATTGCTGTTGCGTTGACGAATAAAACGTACGCGGTCTTGATGCCGATGAATGTAGGTTAAGACGTTATAGATTGAATCCGAGTTACTCGCCACAGTTCTCTTTCTCCCTTCGGTGTCTACATTGTAACAAATATTTGCTGGTTTGCCAGTAAGATAGAACGGTAATCCTTTATTGCAAACGGTCAATAGGCGAGTATAATTATCGCATATGCTTTTTTGATGTTTCATAGAGTAATGCAAAGAAAGAAGGCCAAATTTCTAATGATGCGACTTGCCCGAAAACATTTGGACTGGTGGGCAGTAGTCCTTGCTGTGGGTTTTATGATTATTCAAGTTGCCTGTGACCTATCGTTACCAACGCTAACCTCAAATATCATTGACAAGGGAATTGCGAATAACGATATTGGTTACATCTGGCGAACAGGGGGCAAAATGCTCCTTTTAAGTTTCATCGGTGTGCTGGGAGCGGCAGGGAATGTCTACTTTGCTGCCACGCAATCCCAAAAGATGGGACAACGAATCCGCAGTGTTATTTTTAAGAAAGTGACGTATGCCTCAACGGAAGAATTTGAAACCGTCGGTAATGCGTCCTTAATTACCCGGACGACTAATGACGTGGTTCAGATTCAAAATGTCATGGTTCAAATGTTACGAATGATGTTAATGGCGCCAATCATGCTAGTTGGCGCGGGGGTCTTAGCCTATGTTAAGAGTCCGCGGCTGACAATGGTGTTCCTAGTGGCATTACCAGTTTTAGCCCTGTTTACGGGATTAGTGATGTACTTTGCGGTACCACTCTTTAAGAGTCTGCAAAAGAAGATTGATCGCATCAATTTGGTCTTTCGTGAAGGACTGACGGGTGTGCGGGTCATTCGGGCGTTTAACCAAGATCAGTTCGAGCAGGACCGTTTTGAAGGGGCCAACCAAGATTACACGAAAACTGGGATTAAGGTTTTCATGATTGTGTCATTAATGTTCCCGATTATTACGTTGATTGTGAGCGGAACAAATATTGGGATCGTCTGGTATGGGGGTCAATTGATTGGTAACCAATCTATGGAGGTTGGGAACCTAGTGGCCTTTATGACTTACGCCACACAGTTGTTGATTAGTTTTATGATGGTTTCGATGGTCTTCGTCTTTGTTCCCCGGGCCCAGGCTTCAGCTGCCCGAATCAATGAAGTGATGGACTTGAAGTCTAAGATTAATGATCCAGATCAACCCGTGACAGTTAAGGATCAAGCAGCTAGTTTGGTTTTTGACCATGTCAATTTCCGCTATACAGGCGCCGAAAAGTTGGCGCTAGCAGACGTTAATTTTCAGGCGACGGCTGGACAAACGGTGGCGATTATTGGGGGGACGGGTTCCGGTAAATCAACACTGGTGAACCTGATTCCTCGGTTGTTTGATCCAGAGAGCGGTCAAATTAAGCTAAACGGCACTGCCCTAACAGCAATGAGTCAACAGGCCTTGCATGCGGCGGTGTCAATTACCCAGCAAAAAGCCGTACTGTTTTCAGGGACGATTCGTAGCAATATGGTTTACGGCATGCAAGATGCCAGTGACAGTCAAATATGGCATGCTCTAGATGTTGCTCAGGCGAGTGACTTTGTTAAAGAAGAGGGCGGCTTAGACGCGGTTGTTGAGCAAAATGGGGATAACTTCTCTGGTGGTCAGCGACAACGGCTGGTGATTGCACGAACGATTTTAAAGCGCGCGAGTGTTTATATCTTCGATGATTCTTTCTCAGCACTGGACTTTAAGACGGATGCCTTACTACGACAACAATTGCGCCAAGACGAGCAAGTTCAGGCTGGTGTGACTGTTATCGTGGCGCAACGGGTGTCTACGGTTGCCGATGCCAATCTGATTTTGGTGATTGATGGTGGAAAGATTGTGGGTCAAGGTACGCACGATGAATTAAAGGCCACCAACAAGACCTATCAAGAAATTCTTGATTCGCAAATCCGAAAGGGGGATGCTGTCGATGCGTAATGGACGTGGGTCCGCAACTAAACAGCGGCCACAGAACTTTTGGAAAACGACGGGTCGGTTATTTCGATACATGAAGCGCTGGCTTCCTGGGATTTTCGTCGTGTTAATTTTTGCGATTGTCTCGGTTGTTTTACAGATTAGAACGCCTAAAATTTTGGGCCAGGCTACGACTGAACTCTTTAAAGGTGTGATGAAAGGGCAGGCGCAATTGAAGGCCGGCATTGGGATTCACAGTCTACCAATTGATTTTGGCAAGATTGGTCATATCTTAGTGGTGGTTGGCGTGATGTATGCTGGTGCGGCAATCTTTGGGATTGTGCAACAGCTGATTATGAGCTGGATCTCGCAGCGAGTCGTTTACCGACTACGGCGAGATTTGAAACAAAAGATGCAACGTCTACCGATCAGTTATTATGATACACATAGCAATGGTGACTTAATGTCACGGATGGCGAATGATATGGATAACATTGGGGGGACGTTGCAGCAGACGCTCTCACAAATGGTAACCAGTGTTTTGACGTTCTTCGGTGTACTCTATATGATGCTCACCATTAGTGGCTGGTTAACATTAGTGGCGTTGATTTCGGTACCGTTGAGCTTATTAGTGGTTATGATTGTCGCCCCTAAATCGCAACGTTTCTTTGCCAGTCAACAGAAGAACTTAGGTTTGTTAAATGATACAGTCGAAGAAACTTATGCTGGACATACAGTTGTGAAGACTTTTAATCAAGAGGCCGAGGCTCAAGCAGAATTTGAAGAGCATAACAACAAATACTACCATTCTGCTTGGAAAGCACAGTTTGTTTCTAGCTTAATTTTTCCGTTGATGAACTTCGTTAAAAATTTGGATTATTTAGCTGTAGCAGTTATCGGTGGGATTCAAGTTGCTAACGGGACGGTTAGCTTGGGGAACGTGCAAGCGTTCTTACAGTATACCAACCAGTTCTCACAACCGATTACGCAAATGGCTAACTTGACCAATACGATCCAAGCCACCATTGCATCGGCTGAGCGGATCTTTGCGGTGTTAGATGAGACGGATATGTCGCCGGAAGCTACGGGAACCCTACCAGAAGCCACTGCGGCCAATGGCAACGTGATTGAGTTCAACGACGTAGCTTTCCAGTACGTTCCAGCTAATCCGCTGATTGCAGACTTTAACTTGAAAGTTAAACCGGGCGAGATGGTGGCCATTGTCGGGCCAACTGGTGCCGGAAAGACGACGATTATTAATTTGCTGGAGCGCTTCTATGATGTTCGTTCTGGGGAAATTAAATATCGGGGTCAAAATACGCAGTCGGTTAGTCGACCGGAATTACGGCGTCACTTTGCCATGGTCTTACAAGATACATGGCTCTTCACGGGGAGTATCTTTGACAATATTAAGTATGGCCGAGAAGATGCAACGGATGATGAGGTTTATGCGGCAGCCAAGGCCGCCCATGCCGATACGTTCATTCGTCAATTACCAGAAGGTTATGAGACGGTCTTGAATGAAGCAGCAACCAATATTTCACAAGGACAACGACAGTTATTAACCATTGCACGGGCATTTGTGGCCGATCCAGATGTTTTAATTTTGGATGAGGCGACTAGTTCAGTTGATACGCGGACGGAAATGCTGATTCAGCACGCGATGCAACGCTTATTAGCGGGTCGGACAAGCTTTGTCGTCGCACACCGCTTATCAACCATTCAAAATGCTGAAAATATTGTGGTCATGAACCATGGGCACATCGTTGAGACGGGGAATCATGATAGCTTGTTAGCTGCAAATGGGTTCTACGCTGATTTGTACAACAGTCAATTCTCTGGAAACAACTTAGCATAAAATAAAAAGATTAGCCTTGATCGCGGATGACGTGATGGCTAATCTTTTTTAATCTCGCGAGTTGCATGGGGGCAAGAAAGATGGGTACAATGGGTGACAAGTAGAAAGGGGTGAGGGCGTGACTTATCCACAAACAAAACTGGCGTTGCACCGGCTAGTAACGGACGGCGTGGTTCCGGGCGTCAGCTATAGCTTTATTGATGGTGATCGTGTAGAAACGGGGGTCATCGGTCAGGCAGCATTGGTGCCCCAAACGGAGCCATTACGTCCCGGAATGTTATACGATGTAGCGTCCTTAACCAAAGTGGTGGGAACCTTGAGTGTCGTCTTACAGTTGTTAGCACAAGGACGGCTACATTTGACAGATTCGGTGTCTGATTGGTTACCCCAATGGCAAGATTCACGCGTCACCATTCAGCATCTATTAACCCATACCTCCGGGATCACTGGGTATATTCCCCATCGCGATCAGTTAGCTGCCCCAGAATTAACGGCGGCTTTATTGAAGTTACACGTTGGTCCCACATTCAATCGGCAGATGGTTTACGCCGATGTGAACTATATTTTTTTAGGCTGGATTGTCGAGCAGATTCTCCAACAACCCATTCAAACGGTTGCCCAGCAACGAGTTTTGACGCCTTTGGGCATGCAGCACAGCACGTTTACACCAACCAATGCTGAACAGTGTGTTCCCACAGCAGTAACAGCTGAGCGGGGCGTGATTCGTGGGATGGTTCATGATCCCAAAGGGTTGGTGTTACAACGCCGGTGTGGGTCAGCGGGGCTGTTTAGTACCGTTGCCGATTTGACCCGATTTTGTCAGGCCTACTTACGACCAGAAGCGGCCGCAACGGTCTTGCCGCCACAGTGGGTTCACCACTTACTGAGCGATTGGACACCGACCCACCAGGCTGGTCGCTCATTGGGCTGGGCATTAACCACAGCGCAGTGGCCAACTGCTCACCGGGTCATTTGGCATTCAGGCTTTACGGGAACGTATCTGGTCATTGACCCACTGATGCAACAAGCCATGGTTTTCTTAACGAATCGTGTGCATCCGATAGCACCTAACGAGCCTTATTTGGATCAACGGAATGCGGTGATTAGCACTTATTTAGCTGAGAAAAGTCGACAATAAACTGATAAAAAACGATGTCTCCACGAGTAGGGTGGACACATCGTTTTTTATATCTTTAGAAAGTTGCCGGGATCGGAAGTGCGGCTTGGGTTGTGAAATCAGCCTCTGGGTATTTTCGGCGAAGCGCTGCTAACAACAGGTGTTTGGCAATCTCACCGTTGCGTGTCAAGATGGGGCCATGGAAGTAAGAACAATAGACGTTCTTGTAAATAGCGCCTTCGGTACCGTCTTCACCGTTATTGCCCTTACCCGTGATCACGTTTCCTAATGGTCGTTCACCCTTGCCCAAGAAAGTCCGGCCTTGATGATTCTCAAAGCCATGGTAAACTTCACCAGTTTCGGCATTCTTAATTTCAATATCACCGATAAATCGGTTATTATCCTGATCGAGGGTGTAATGATCTAAGGCACCAATTCCGGGGAGCTTTTCACCATTAGCACCAATGTAGTAGTGACCCAATAATTGGAAACCACCGCAAATGGCTAGTACTGGCCCGTCATCTTCGATAAACTTAATCAATTCAGCTTTTTTAGTTTGGATGTCTTGGGCCACGATGGTTTGTTCAAAGTCCTGGCCGCCACCAAACAAGACCATGTCGTAATCTGCTGCCTTGAAGTCTTCTTCTAAGCTGACAACTTTAGCATCTAAGGTGACGTCCATTTGTTTGGCATAGTAATTAAGCGCCAAAATATTGCCTGCATCACCGTACGTATTCATCAGATCACCATAGAGGTGAGCAATGGTTAAATGAGTACTCATGCGCCAAATCCCTCCTTAATGTAGCCTTTGGTGGCTAAAATCTTACGCAACTGTAACATGGCGGTATAAGTTGCAAGAACATAGACCCGTTCCGTTGGTAAGTCCGTGATACGGTCGACGACTTTTTCCAAATCGGGTTCCACAATGTGCTGGTCGTCGGGGACGCCGGCCACCTTTAAGCGGAAGGTAATATCTTTATAACGCTCACCACCGGTAATGAACGTGGGAATGTCAAGCGCCGTTAACTGTTCGAAATCGCCGTCCCAAATCCAACTGGTATCAATACCATCCGCGTAGTTTGCATTCAACAGGGCGACAAATGAGAATTGTTCTTTATCGGTGCCAATCATGTGTAAGACCTGATCGAGGCCCACTGGATTCTTCACTAAAATAATGGTGACTCGTTTGTCGCCCACATTGATGACTTCCTGCCGACCGAAGACCCGTTCATTTGCTGTAAAGGCGTGAGCAATTTGTTCCGGAGCCACGCCCATAAAGCGGCCAACAGCGTATGCTGCCAGTGCATTGTAGATGTTATAGGTACCACCAACCTGAATGGTGAATGGATGACCATCAACATCAAAGTGAGATGAAGTGGGGGTCTGTTCGCCCAGTGCGGTTAACCGATAAGTAAGCTCTGGACGAGCAAAGCCACAGTTGGGACAGAAGTACTTTCCTTGATTACTGTAGGTCAAGGAGTGGTAATGTAAAATATGCTGACAGACGGGGCATAAAACGCCATCTGTATTGGGCTTGGCTTTCATGTCAGTGTCAGGTTCATTATCAAACCCGTAGTATTGAATTGGGTTCGGGAGTTCCTTGGAGTTGAAAATGGGGGAATCACCATTGGCAATAATCGTTGCTTTAGGGGCCAAAGCCACTCCGTCCAAAATTTTTTGGTAGGTTGTGTAGATTTCACCGTAACGATCCATTTGATCACGGAAAATATTGGTGAAGACAAAGGCTTTAGGTTCAATGTAATGTGTGACTTTGATTACGTTGGCTTCATCGACTTCCAAGACAGCCAACGGACGACCCGTCTTGGGATTCTTGGCATTCAAAAAGGTGGTAACGATCCCTTGTTCCATGTTGGACCCAGTGGGGTTCGTTAAGATGGCTGGATACTTTTCGTGAAGGACCGAAACGGTCAGAGCCGTTGTTAGCGTCTTACCGTTAGTCCCGGTAATAACGATGACATCGTATTTGGCACCTAGTGTGCGTAAAATATTCGGATCAAGCTTTAACGTAATTTTTCCGGGAAGAGAACTTCCTCCGTGAAGAAAGGTATGGAGAAACCAGTAAGAGGATTTTCCCGCGAAGGTGGCAACGCCGCTTCTAAATGACATGAACTTTTCGCTCCTTAATTGCGACAATTTTTTTAATGTCGGGTTCCTTAATATTCAAGCCTTAATTTTAGCATTTTTTCGGCCATTAGGGGAGTCTAGCGCTTGAACTTTGCCAAATCGCTAAGAAAGTTTGCTGGTTGGACGGTCGAATTTTCCGGGGCAATCAGCTATAATAGATAGAAACTGTCAAAAAGGTGGGAGTAACGTGGCGCAGCTATTTTTTCGGTATGGTGCAATGAATAGCGGGAAGACCATTGAAATCTTAAAGGTCGCCCATAACTATGAGGAACAACATAAGCGAGTGATCATCATGACCAGTGGACTAGATACCCGTGATGAGGTCGGTTACATCGCCAGTCGAATTGGACTAAAACGGCAAGCACATCCTATTTTTCAAGACACGGATCTCTTTGAAGAAATTCAACGCATTGATGCCCAAGCAAACTGCGTATTAATCGATGAAGCGCAGTTCTTGACCAAAGCACATGTGTTCCAGTTGGCTAAGGTAGTTGATGAACTGAAGATTCCGGTCATGACGTTTGGCTTAAAGAACGATTTTCGCAACGAATTATTCGAAGGTTCCAAATACCTGTTGCTATACGCAGATAAAATAGAAGAAATGAAGACGATTTGCTGGTTCTGCACCAAAAAAGCGATTATGAATTTGCGCTTTCACAATGACCAACCCGTGTACGAAGGCGAACAAGTGCAAATTGGTGGTAATGAAGCCTATTACCCCGTTTGTCGTCGCCACTATTTCAACCCACCATTAGATCAGATTGGGAAATAACGAAACGAGGTTAAGAGAAAAATGGATGAAATGTTTGATAAGCTGCAGGCGGTCGCAGATCGGTATGACGAGCTCAATGAGTTAATCAGTGATCCAGAAGTGATTGCAGATACGCAGCGTTTTATGGCTCTTTCTAAAGAAGAAGGAGAACTACGAGAAACGGTCGATAAGTACCATCAATATCAAGATGTCACCCAACAGATTGCGGACGATGACGAGATGCTCCACGACAAGCTAGACGCCGATATGGAGTCAATGATCAAAGACGAATTGAAGGAGCTAACTGCGCAAAAAGCTGCTTTGGAAGAAGACATCAAAGTTTTACTGTTGCCTAAGGATCCTAACGATGATAAGAACATCATCATGGAAATTCATGGGGCTGCTGGTGGCGACGAAGCCAGCTTATTTGCGGCAGACCTCTTTAGCATGTATTCCAAGTATGCAGAACGTCAGGGCTGGCAAATTGAAGTGGTTGACGAAAATGCGACTGAAGTGGGTGGCTTTAAGGAAATTGTTATGATGATTACTGGGAATAAAGTTTATTCCAAGCTGAAGTACGAAAATGGCGCGCACCGGGTTCAACGGGTTCCCGTAACGGAATCAGCGGGTCGGGTGCATACCAGTACGGCAACGGTCGGGGTTATGCCTGAAGAAGAAGACGTGGATATTGATATTGATCCTAAAGATATTCGGACGGATGTTTACCGGTCTTCCGGTGCTGGTGGACAACATATTAACAAGACGTCATCAGCCGTACGGATGACCCACTTGCCGACTGGGATCGTTGTGGCCATGCAAGACGAACGGTCACAACAGCAAAACCGGGCGAAGGCCATGCAAATTTTACGGGCCCGGGTCTACGATTACTACAAGCAACAAGAAGAGAGTGCTTATAACGCTGAACGGAAGTCGGCAGTGGGGACAGGGGATCGTTCTGAACGAATCCGGACGTATAACTACCCACAAAACCGGGTAACTGATCATCGAATTGGACTGACACTAAATAAGCTGGATCGGATCATGAATGGTGAATTAGATGATATTATTGATGCCTTGATTGTGTCTGACCAGGCCGCTAAGTTGGAAGACTTAAAGAATAATGGCTAAGCAAACGGTGTTAGCGATCTTGCAAGCGGCTAAGCAGCAGTTGCAGATGGCCGGACAAGACCCTGAACTGGCCCAGTATCTGATGCTGGAAGGTAATCAGTGGCGATTTACGGAGTTAGTGCAGCATTACCGTGAAGCACTATCGCCAACTCAGACTCAAGCGTTTCAAGCGCAACTTGCTCGCGTTTGTGCGGGGGAGCCAGCCCAGTACGTGTTGGGATACGCGCCCTTTTATGGTCGTGAGTTTCAAGTAACCCCGGCCACTTTGATTCCCCGACCAGAAACGGAAGAGTTGGTAGAATGGGTGCTACAGGTGGTTCGGCAGCCCGCCGCTAAGGTCATTGATGTGGGCACTGGCAGCGGCGCGATTGCCGTGACCTTGAAAAAAGAACGCCCCATGTGGCTGGTGACGGCGACTGATATTTCGGATGCCGCCATCGCAGTTGCGCAAAAGAATGCGCAACGCCTCACCGCACAACTGATGTGGGCGACAGGGGATCTATTGGCGCCAGTTACGGGTCAGCGCTTTGACGTCATTGTGTCTAATCCACCATACATTGATCGTACTGAAATGCCGGAGATGGATACCAGTGTGAAACGTTATGAGCCGGAGCAGGCGTTGTATGCTGCTGATCATGGACTAGCGTTTTATCAGCGCTTTGCGCAAGTGCTGACGACGTATTTAGTACCAACCGGCGACTTTTTTGCCGAAATTGGGTACCATCAGGGCGCGGCAGTGAAACAGATTTTTAAACAGGCGTTACCAGATGCACAGGTGACCGTTAAATCAGATATTAATGGGCATGATCGCATGATCCATGTCCACTTAGCATCAAAGGGATAGGAGAGTTGAGAGATAAGATGGAAACCAAAATATTTAACACTGATCAAATTGCTGAGGCGGCGGCTGCCATTCAGGCAGGTCAGTTAGTGGCCTTTCCAACGGAGACCGTCTATGGCTTGGGGGCCGATGCAACCAATGAAGCGGCCGTTAAACAGGTCTACTTAGCCAAAGGCCGGCCAAGCGACAATCCGTTGATTGTACATGTTACTGGCGAAGAAACGGTAAAGGCATTTGCCCAACCGTTATCAGATAAGGCTGAAGCGCTGATCAAAGCATTTTGGCCAGGTCCGTTAACCTTGATTTTTGCGCTACAGCCAGGGAAGCTGTCTTCAGCGGTAACGGGCGGACTCAATACGGCTGCTTTCCGTAATCCGGATAACGCGGCCACTTTGGCACTGATTAAGGCAGCGGGAGTACCATTAGTTGGACCGTCAGCGAACACTTCGGGCAAGCCTAGCCCAACGTTGGCTAAGCACGTATACCATGACTTGAATGGCAAAATTGCCGGTATTTTGGACGATGGTCCGACCAAGGTCGGTGTTGAATCGACGGTATTGGACATGTCGACGGATATTCCCACGATCTTACGGCCAGGTGGTGTGACGGAGGAACAGTTGGCTGCCGTGATTGGAACCGTTCAATCCAGTCACCATAAAGTGGGCAAAACTGAAGTTCCTAAGGCACCTGGCATGAAGTACAAACATTATGCCCCCAATGCGCAGGTCACCATCGTGGATCATGAAGCGGATTGGACGGCGGCGCTACAATGGGCTAGCGAACAGTCAGGGACGATTGGTGTGATGGCCGTCGACCGGATTTTACAGGCCCACAACCTACCAGATAACGTCGAGGCTTTCTCACTTGGTCATGATTTAACCAGTGCGAGTCACCGGTTATTTGCTGGGCTACGGCATTTTGATTTGGAATCACCCGTGACGGGGATCTTGGCCCAAGGGTTCACGGCTGAGGGCTTAGGCGCGGCCTACATGAACCGGTTGAATAAGTCGGCCGGACAACAGCATTTCACAAATTAAAGATTTGTAAGCACGGCGGTCCCACTTGACTGGAAAGTTTGGTAAAATAATACCAACTACAGTCTAGGAGGGATCGCCGTTTGAATTTTAAAGAAAAAGATCCAGCGTTATGGGGCGCTATTGCTGATGAAGAACAACGTCAAGAGGAAACCATTGAGTTGATTGCCTCAGAAAATATTGTTAGTCACGCTGTGCGAACAGCTCAAGGCTCCGTGTTGACCAATAAGTACGCCGAAGGGTATCCCGGGAAGCGCTACTACGGCGGCACGCAGTATATTGACGTGGTGGAACAACTAGCCATTGATCGAGCAAAAAAATTATTTGGGGCGGAATATGCCAATGTTCAACCTCACTCTGGATCACAAGCCAATCAGGCTGTCTATGCGGCCTTCCTCAAACCTGGAGACACGATTTTAGGGATGGGGTTGGATGCCGGTGGACATTTGACCCACGGGGCCAAGGTGAACTTCTCGGGCAAGTTGTACAACAGCTATAGCTATGCCTTGAATCCGGAAACTGAGTTGCTGGATTATGATATGATTCGGGATCTTGCACGAAAAGTGAAGCCACAGTTGATTGTGGCAGGGGCTTCGGCCTATTCACGGACGATTGATTGGCAAGCTTTCCGATCCATTGCCGATGAAGTCGGGGCTTATTTAATGGTGGATATGGCCCATATTGCTGGTTTAGTGGCGACTGGTCTTCATCCAAGTCCAGTAGGAATCGCTGACGTCGTAACCACGACAACACATAAGACATTACGGGGACCACGTGGCGGTCTGATTCTCTCTCAGGCGGAGAATGCGAAAAAGATCAATTCGGCTGTTTTCCCGGGAACTCAGGGGGGACCTTTAGAACATGTGATTGCAGGAAAGGCAGCGGCATTCTTTGAAGATAGCCAACCGGCTTTTAAGGAATACGCGCAACAAATTATCACCAATGCCCAAGCCATGGCTGATGAATTTAGCCAGTTACCAACAGTTCGGGTCGTTTCCGGTGGCACAGATAATCACTTAATGACGTTAGATTTATCCCAGACGGCATTAAACGGCAAACAAGCACAAGAATTATTAGATAGTGTCTTGATTACCACGAATAAAGAAGCGATTCCTAATGAAACACTCAGTCCATTTAAAACATCGGGTATTCGCTTAGGAACGCCAGCGATTACGACTCGTGGGTTCAACGCAGATGAATCACGTGAAGTGGCTCGGCTGATTGTTAAAACGCTCTTAAATCCCGAGGATGAAGCGGTCTTAACCGGTGTTCGGCAACGGGTTAAGGAACTGACCAGTGCCCATCCTTTGTCGCAACTGGATTAATTTGTGAAAAAAACGTTTTCATTTTAAATTAATCAGTTTGATAGCGATAATACATGGTACAATTGTAAGAAATCATAAAGGAGCGTTTATTCATGGGGAAGTTTCAAGTACTTGACCACCCGTTGATTCAACACAAACTGACGATTATTCGGAACAAAGACTGCGGGACCCGCAGTTTCCGTGAAGTTGTCAATGAAATCTCGACGTTAATGGCTTACGAGGTCTCACGCGACATGCCATTGCAAGATAAAACGATCGAGACGCCAGTGGCTAAGATGACCGCTAAAGAACTTGCTGGTAAGAAAGTGGCTATTGTCCCAATTTTACGAGCAGGAATTGGTATGGTTGATGGGATTCTCGAATTAATTCCAGCGGCCAAGGTTGGTCATATTGGGATGTACCGGGATGAAGAAACGCTTCAACCACATGAATACTTCGTTAAATTGCCATCTGATATTGGTCAACGGCAGGTCTTCGTGGTCGACCCAATGCTAGCAACGGGTGGATCAGCGATTATGGCGATTGATGCTCTGAAGAAGCGCGGTGCCAGCAACATTAAGTTTGTGTGTTTGGTATCCGCACCAGAAGGGGTTAAAGCCCTCCGTGAAAAACATCCAGATATTGACATCTATACAGCCGCTTTAGATGACCATCTTAATGAAGATGGCTATATTGTGCCAGGTCTCGGGGATGCCGGGGACCGCTTATTTGGAACGAAATAAACGTCAAAGAGATTCGACCAATTTAGGGTCGAATCTCTTCTTTGTTTTGCTGAAATAAATTTCGCTTGACAATGTTCACAAAATATGAGGCAATTTGCACACGCAATTACAATTTGAAAACGTTCTCGTTGTTGATATGGCGATACTTCCCTTTAAGTCGATTAGAATGTTTAGACCCTGAAAAATTGTTTTGTTTTTTGTGTGAATTGGTGGTATCATTTCCAGTGTATTTGAATGGAGCACTCGCTTCGTTTGCTATTCCGCTTTTCTTAATGGAAATACCTGATTTATTGAGGAAATTACCTTGGGGATTGCGTCCATATAGTGTTGAAAAGAGGTGATATTCGGTGAATGATGGTCCAGTTTCGACCTTCCAATTTCTGGGACTGACTTTTAGTACTGCGAACGTTGTTTCCGGCTTGGTGGTTTTCTTGCTGGTCGTTGCGGTTATTTTTTTCACTTCCAGAAACTTGGCCATGAAGCCAACCAAAGGGCAAAACTTTTTGGAATGGCTGATTGATTTTACCAACGGAATTTTGAAGGGTTCCATTCCTGCTAAGGAAGTTGGCGGGTTTGGTTTGTATGGATTCACGTTGTTCTTGTTCCTGTTCTTGTCTAACCAATTAGGGTTATTTATCCAATTGGCTACCAGCGGCGGTGCCACAATCGTCCGAAGTCCAACGTCTGATCCAATCGTGACGTTGACTTTCTCATTGATGACATTGATGCTGGCCCAGTTTGCTGGGGTCCGCAAGTTAGGGTACAAGACCCACTTTGCGAATTACATGAAACCATTCGTGTTCTGGCTACCAATTAGTATTTTTGAAGAGTTCACGAACTTCTTGACGTTGGGCCTTCGTATCTTCGGGGTTATCTTCTCTGGTGAAATGCTATTGAAGTTGATCTGGGAGCTGGCAATTTCACACGGCATCGCAACGATGGTGGTCGCTGTACCAATCGAAATGATTTGGCAAGGATTCTCTGCTTTCTTAGGGGCAATCCAAGCGTTCGTTTTCGTGACGTTGTCATCTGTTTACATTTCTCAAAAGCTTGAAGTTGAGGAATAAAGGAATTATTTAATTTTAAGGAGGAAACACAGATTATGGGAGCTATTGCAGCTGGTATCGCTATGGCCGGAGCCGCTATTGGTGGTGGTGTAGGTGATGGTATCGTTATTTCCAAAATGCTAGAAGGTATGGCCCGTCAGCCTGAACTATCAGGTCAATTACGGACGAACATGTTTATCGGGGTTGGGCTTGTTGAAGCCATGCCTATCATCGCCTTCGTTGTGGCTTTGATGGTTATGAACAAGTAGTTTAACTGACGATAATGTTTCTATCTGATAGTAAAAGGAGGTGTCAATAGATGCTCTCACATTTAGTGGTTGGTCAAGGCCTGTACTATGGTGATTCGATCTTTTACGCCGTGTGCTTCTTACTATTAATGTGGATTATTAAAGTCTTGGCTTGGAAGCCAGTGACTAAGATGATGCAGGACCGAGCTGACAAAATCAGTAATGATATTGACTCAGCTGAAAAGTCCCGCAATGATGCTGCTGAATTAGTTCAAAAGCGTCAAGCTGCATTAGCAAGCTCACGGTCAGAAGCCCAAACGATCGTTAACGATGCCAAGGCCAATGGCCAACAGCAACGGGAACAAATCGTGACCCAAGCCCAAGCAGACGTCCAAACGTTGAAGCAAAATGCCCAAAAGGACATCGAACAAGAACGGCAAGACGCTTTGTCAAATGCTCGGAACTATGTGGCGGACTTATCTATTGAGATTGCTTCCAAGATCATTCAACGAGAATTAAAGGCTGACGATCAAAAGGCATTAATTGATTCTTATATCGAAGGGTTGGGGAAGCAACATGAGTCTTAATAGGGCAACGGTAGCTAAGCGCTACTCACAAGCATTATTTGATTTGTTGTCCGAAAAAGACCAACTGGAGTCAGGCTACACAGAGCTACAAGAACTTCGGCGTATCTTCCAGGACAACCCACAGTTGAGCACGATGCTCTCAGACGCTAGCCTGCAGGTTGCTGATCGCGAAGCGTTACTTCAACCATTGTTGAAGCAAGCATCACCGTATATCAAGAATCTGATTCAAATGGTCTATGATTATGGTCGCATGGAAAATATGGTCGATATTATCGACCAATTCCAAGTGCTGTATGATGAACTGCACCACACGGTTTATGCTGAGGTGACCACGGCGGTTGAACTGTCCGCGGAACAAAAGTCTCAAATTGAAGCCGTTTACGCCAAGCGCGTTGGGGCAGAAAAGGTCGTTTTAAGCAGTAAAGTTGATCCTGATGTTATTGGTGGGGTTATTGTTAAAGCTGCGGACACGATTCTTGACGGTAGCTTACGAACTAAAATTAATCGTTTACGGCAGCAACTGCTCGCATAACGAATTCGGTGATAAAGAGGTGAAACTTTCATGAGCATTAAAGCTGAGGAAATCAGTGCTCTAATTAAACAACAATTAGAAAGCTATCAAGATGAAATCTCAGTTGAAGAAACTGGTACGGTTACTTACGTTGGTGATGGTGTCGCTCGGGCCCACGGTCTGAACAATGCCTTACAAGGTGAGTTACTGTTGTTTGACAACGGGGTTTATGGGATGGTCCAAAACCTCGAAGCCAGTGACGTTGGTATTGTTATCTTGGGTGATTTCACTGGAATCACTGAAGGCGATACGGTTAAGCGGACTGGCCGAATCATGGAAGTTCCCGTTGGCGATCAACTGATTGGCCGGGTTGTTAACCCATTGGGTCAAGCAATTGACGGTAAAGGGGACATTTCCACGGATAAGACGCGTCCAATTGAACATAAAGCACCAGGGGTTATGGACCGGCAAGGGGTTAGTGAACCTCTACAAACCGGGATCAAGGCCATTGATGCCTTAGTTCCAATTGGTCGTGGTCAACGTGAATTGATCATTGGTGACCGGAAGACTGGGAAGTCCTCCATTGCCATTGATACGATCATTAACCAAAAAGACCAAGATATGATTTGTATCTACGTTGCAATCGGTCAGAAGGCTTCAACGGTGCGGGCGCAAGTTTCAACGCTGGAAAAATTCGGCGCGATGGACTACACGATCGTGGTTACCGCTAGTCCTTCCGAACCAGCACCTATGCTGTACATCGCACCATATGCCGGTGCAGCGATGGGTGAAGAGTTCATGCACAATGGCAAGCATGTGTTGATTGTCTATGATGATTTAACCAAGCAAGCCGATGCTTATCGTGAACTTTCTTTGATTTTGCGGCGTGCACCAGGTCGTGAAGCTTACCCTGGTGATATTTTCTACACCCACTCTCGTTTATTGGAACGGGCAGCTAAGTTGAACGATGAACTTGGTGGCGGTTCGATGACGGCTTTGCCAGTCATTGAAACCAAGGCCGGTGACGTTTCTGCTTACATTCCAACCAACGTTATTTCCATCACCGATGGTCAAATCTTCCTGAACAGTGATTCCTTCTATTCAGGTGTTCGGCCAGCCATGGATGCCGGGACTTCCGTTTCTCGGGTTGGCGGGGACGCTCAGATCAAGGCCATGAAGAAGGTTGCCGGGACTTTGCGGTTGGACTTGTCCGCCTACAAGGAACTGGAATCATTCGCGCAATTTGGCTCTGATTTGGATGCCGCTACGCAAGCACGGTTAGCACGTGGGGAACGGACTGTGGAAGTCTTGAAGCAAGGCTTGCATGAATCTGTTCCAGTTGCTAAGGAAGTTATTATCTTGTTTGCTTTGACTCATGGTCATTTGGACAAGTTGGAAGTTGCTGACGTTTTACGTTATCAAAACGAATTGTTTGATTACATGGACGCTAGTCACAAGGACCTTGAAGATTCGATTACGACAACTGGAAACTTGCCAGAAGGCAACACACTGGAAGACGCAATCAAGGAATTCGATGGGATGTTCCAACCAACTGCCAAAGCAGATGATACGGCAGCCCAGACGGCTGATTAAGATTACTTGAAGGAAGGATGGTGAGAAATAATGGCTGAATCAATTCATGACGTTCAACGTCGAATTAATTCCACGAAAGCAACCCGGCAGATTACGTCGGCAATGCACATGGTTTCGACGGCGAAGTTAAATAAGATTCAGAAACAAGCAGTCGGCTACCAAGACTATGTTTCTAAAGTTAAGGCTGTCGTCATGCATCTTTCGCAGTCTCATCTGTTGGATAATTCCTCAAGTAGCCTACAGTCGAACCGTCCGGTAAAGAAAACCGCTTATTTGGTAATCACCTCCGATCGTGGTATGGTGGGAAGCTATAATAGCAGCGTTTTACGGGATACAAATGCGTTCATTAAAGAACGCACACCTAATCCAGACGACTACATGGTGTTAGCCGTTGGGGGAACTGGTGCGGATTTTTACAAGCACCGGGGTGTTAATGTGGCTTATGAATATCGTGGGGTCAGTGACGTTCCAGAATTTAATGAAGTTCGGGAAATTGTTAAGACCGTTACCACCATGTTCAACAACGAAGTTTTCGATGAACTCTTCGTCTGCTACAACCACTTTGTTAACCGGATTTCATCCCGTTTTCGGGCTGAAAAAATGTTGCCAGTTGATAAGGAAACAATGTCAACTGATGCGGCTAAGGACACCCAAGCAGCGCCATTGACTGCTGAATACGACACGGAACCTTCTGAAGAAGAAGTGTTACAAGTCGTTCTGCCACAGTACGCAGAAAGCTTGGTTTATGGTGCGATCTTGGACGCAAAGACTGCCGAACATGCATCAAGTACCAATGCGATGCAGTCCGCCACGGATAATGCTGATGATTTGATTGCAACGTTGCAACTGCACTATAACCGTGCACGACAAGCAGCGATTACGACTGAAATCACCGAAATTACTGGTGGTCAGGAAGCCTTAAATAATTAATGACGGGAGGAATTAACGAATAATGAGTGCTGGTAAAATTGTTCAAGTTATCGGACCTGTTGTTGACGTTGAATTCCCGTTGAACGATGAATTACCTGACATCAATACTGCCCTTAACATCAAAAAAGATGATGGTAGTGTCCTTGTAACCGAAGTTGCCTTGGAATTAGGTGACGGGGTTATGCGGACCATTGCCATGGACGGTACCGATGGTCTTCGCCGAGGATTGGAAGTCGAAAACACTGGTGCTTCGATTTCTGTTCCAGTCGGTGACGATACCCTTGGTCGGGTGTTCAACGTGCTCGGGGATCCAATTGACGGCGGTGCCGAATTTGGACCAGACGCTGAACGGATGCCAATTCACCGTGATGCACCAAAGTATGACGAATTAAACCCTACAACTGAAATCCTAGAAACTGGGATTAAGGTGATTGACTTACTCGAACCTTACGTTCGTGGTGGGAAGATTGGGTTGTTCGGTGGTGCCGGTGTTGGTAAGACCGTTTTAATTCAAGAATTAATCCATAACATTGCCCAAGGCCATAACGGGATTTCCGTCTTCACCGGTGTTGGTGAACGGACCCGTGAAGGTAACGACATGTACTGGGAAATGAAAGGCTCTGGGGTTCTAAAGCAGACGGCCATGGTTTATGGTCAAATGAACGAACCTCCTGGTGCCCGGATGCGAGTTGCCTTGACTGGTTTGACCATTGCGGAATACTTCCGTGATGTGAAGGGCCAAGATGTGTTGCTCTTTATCGATAACATTTTCCGGTTTACGCAAGCCGGTTCTGAAGTTTCTGCCCTCTTGGGTCGGATTCCTTCAGCCGTTGGTTACCAACCAACGTTGGCTACTGAAATGGGTCAGTTACAGGAACGGATTACGTCAACGAAGAAGGGGTCAATTACGTCAATTCAGGCCGTTTATGTGCCTGCTGATGACTATACCGACCCTGCTCCTGCGACGACGTTCGCCCATTTGGATGCAACGACCAACTTGGAACGTGCGTTGACACAACAAGGGATCTACCCAGCCGTGGACCCATTGGCATCAACGTCAACGGCCTTGGCCCCTGAAATCATCGGTCAAGAACACTATGACGTGGCTACCGAAGTGCAACGCGTGTTGCAACGGTATCATGAATTGCAAGATATCATCTCAATCCTTGGGATGGATGAATTATCTGATGAAGAACAAACGATTGTTCAACGGGCGCGGCGGATTCAATTCTTCTTGTCACAACCATTCTCTGTGGCTTCACAGTTTACGGGTATGGACGGGAAGTACGTTAAGCTTGAAGATACAATCCGGAGTTTTAAGGGTATCTTAGATGGTAAGTACGATGACTTACCAGAAGATGCTTTCCGGAACTGCGGTGCTATTGAAGACGCTGTAGAAAAGGCTAAGCAAATGAATGACGCCGTTGCCAACAACTAGGGAGGGATTCTAATTGGCTGATAATCAATCAGTGTTATCTGTTAGTATCGTTACTCCTGATGGTCAAGTCTACAATGAACAAGGCGATCTGTTAATTGTGACCACTAAAAGTGGGCAATTAGGGATTATGCCTAATCACGTTCCCGTGATTGCTTCACTCGAAGTGGAAGAAGCACGGATTAAGCGTGGGGAAAATGAAGATGAAATTGCCGTTAATGGTGGTTTCTTGGAATTTTCTGGCAATGTAGCGACCATTGTTGCGGATAGTGCAGAACGTCAAGACGATATTGACGTTAACCGTGCTGAGAATGCACGGGAACGGGCTGAAGCAACGATTAAGAAGGCACAAGAGGCACATGATGCCGATACGCTTGCCCGGGCTGAAGTGGCCTTACGGCGTGCGGTTAACCGGATTAACGTTGCCAAGCATTAAAAACGTTCTTTGTTTTTAACCAGCAATTAACGAAAGGATCTCCCACAATGGGAGGTCCTTTTTACTTATAATGACAAAGTGATTGGATAGTTAAATTGATTGAATATAATAATTGTAATATTACAAACGCCGTTTTTACCGCATTCTCAAGGACAAGGGAAAAGAATTATGCTATAGTTAGTGAGAATGTTTAGGAAGGATTGAGAAAATGAGACTCGTTGGACTACAGGGGATTCTAACCATCATTAGTCATTTGTTCTTTATTGCCCTCGCATTTTGGGCGATTTCAGCGTTACATATTGAACGACTGATGACCTTTTATCCACGACAATCACGAGTGTTGATTGTGATGTTAGCGGTTGCTGTTGGGTTTGGCTGTAGCTCATTCTTTTTGGACTTCATTAATAACGTTCGTAACCTGGGCTACCTGTTACGGTAGACTCATAAAATTTTTGGAGGTATCCCATGGAAAAAATTATCGTTCATGGTGGGAACCGCTTATCTGGTGTGGTTCATATCGAAGGGGCCAAAAATGCCGTGTTGCCAATTTTAGCAGCAAGTATTTTGGCTCAGGATGGGATCACCCATTTAGCAAATGTTCCGGTTTTGTCTGATGTCTATACGATGAATAAGGTCTTACGCTTCTTGAATTTAAAGGTTGACTTTGATGAAGCCAAACGAGAAGTGACGATTGACGCAACGAAGCAGGTCTCAAGTGAAGCTCCCTTTGAGTACGTCTCAAAGATGCGGGCCTCAATCGTTGTGATGGGACCGTTGTTAGCGCGCTTGGGTCATGCTCGTGTGGCCTTGCCCGGTGGTTGTGCCATTGGAACACGACCAATTGACTTGCATTTGAAGGGTCTAGAGGCGCTGGGAGCGCGGATTGAACAGCATGATGGCTATATCGAAGCCTTTGCTGATCGTTTGCAAGGTGCACATATTTATCTTGATTTTCCAAGTGTTGGGGCTACGCAAAACATCCTGATGGCTGCTTGTTTGGCCAAGGGCACAACGGTGATTGATAACGTTGCTCGCGAACCAGAAATTGTTGATTTGGCTAACATCTTAAATAAGATGGGGGCTAACGTACGTGGTGCTGGCACCGAAACCATTCGGGTTGATGGTGTTGATCAGATGCATGGTGCGGAACATAGTGTGGTTCAAGATCGTATTGAAGCGGGAACCTTCATGGTTGGCGCTGCGTTGACGCACGGTAACGTCTTGATTCAGGATGGCATTGTGGAACACAACAAGCCACTGATTTCTAAGCTCCAAGAGATGGGCGTTCAAGTGACGGAAGAAGCTGCTGGTATCCGGGTTATTGGACCAGATCGCTTACAACCAACGGATGTGAAGACGCTGCCATATCCGGGCTTTCCAACCGATATGCAACCGCAGATGACCATCTTACAATTAGCCGCTGAAGGAACCAGTACGATGACCGAAACGGTGTTTGAAAACCGGTTCATGCATCTTGAGGAACTTCGACGGATGAATGCCCAGTATCAAGTAAATGGTCGGACGGTTGTGATGCACGGACCAACTGATTTTAATGGTGCTGAAGTTGCCGCAACTGATTTACGGGCTGCTGCTGCATTGGTTTTAGCGGGGCTGGTTGCTGACGGTTACACGCAAGTGACGAATTTAAAATACTTAGATCGAGGCTACTATGACTTCCATAAGAAGTTGGCCGCGTTAGGAGCAGAAGTGAAACGGGTATCTGCACCTGACAACGATGCCGTCGTTTTAAAGAATTCGCACATCAATAATTAGCAAAGCTGAGGTGGCATGTACTGGCCACCTTTTTATTTGGTCTAGCGACGAGCTATTTAGAGTTGTGGCAGTTTATGGTATAATGAAATGTTGAAAATTGGCATTAAAACTCAGGAGGACACATAAGTATGGCGAAAGACATTGGCATTGACCTAGGAACGGCGAACGTATTAATCTACGTGGTCGGTAAGGGAATCGTATTAAATGAACCATCAGTCGTCGCAATTGACACGAAGACTGATAAGGTATTAGCGGTGGGCTCTGAAGCGTACCGGATGGTTGGTCGGACTCCCGGCAATATTCGGGCAATTCGTCCCTTAAAGGACGGCGTTATCTCCGATTTCGATATCACTGAAGCCATGCTCTCCTATTTCATCACGAAATTAAGCGTAAAGGGCTTCTTATCTAAGCCTAATATTATGATCTGTGCACCAACGAACATTACTGAAATCGAACGAAAGGCCATCGTTCAGGCTGCTGAAAAGTCTGGCGGGGCCAAGGTTTATCTGGAAGCAGAACCTAAGGTTGCCGCTTTAGGTGCTGGGATGGATATCTTCAAGCCTAGTGGTAACATGGTTATCGATATGGGTGGTGGAACCAGTGATATTGCTATCTTATCGTTAGGTGATATCGTGGCCAGTCGGTCGATTCGTGTGGCTGGTGACCGGATGAACACAGAAATTGTTAATTACTTGAAGCACAAACATAACTTAATTATTGGGGAACGAACTGCTGAAACGGTTAAGATTAAGATCGGGACGGCTTATCCAGAACCTGGTAACGAAGAAAAGACGATGGAAGTTCGGGGTCGGGATTCTGTTAGCGGTATGCCAACCACGACTACCATTAACGCGGCCGAAGTTGAAGTGGCAATTCATGACTCTGTCGAACAGATTGTGGCAGCAGCAATGGCTGTTTTGGAAACGACGCCGCCAGAATTAGCGGCTGACATTATTGACCGGGGAATCATGCTGACCGGTGGTGGTGCCTTGTTAGATGGCATTGATAAGCTCTTCTCTGAACGGTTGACGGTTCCAGTGATCATTTCTGAAGATCCATTGGATAATGTTGCCAAAGGTGCCGGTGTGTTATTGGAACACATGGATACCAAAAATACCCAAGAAAATAACGCCTAAGCATAAGTAAAAAGGGGGGGCTGGTCGTGCGACACATCCTGATTTGGTTCGTTCGGGGGTATCAGCGGTTTATTTCGCCGTTGTTCCCGCCAACTTGTCGGTATTACCCGACCTGTTCAACTTACATGGTCCAGGCTTTATCAAAGCATGGCGCGTTGAAGGGGAGCTTAATGGGATTGGCGCGTATCTTACGGTGCCAGCCATTCGTTCGCGGTGGGATTGATCCCGTGCCGGATCACTTTACCCTGAAACGAAATACGGCCGCTGAGGCAGCGTATCGGCAAGCGACGCAACTAGATGAAATTGAGCGACACCCCCATAAATAAAGGAGAGTTGGCATGAGTAAACGAGAAAAATCCGTGCAAGTAACTATTGATGAACAAAAACTCCCAGATGGTCAAAAAGCGTCTATTTTAAAAATTGGGTCTGATACAATTGGAACGGTAACGCCAGTTGAGGATCGATTTGAAGCGCAGTTAAATGATGGCGACGTTTACCGGGTGAAATCTGTCGATGAGGGTGTAGAACTCTTATTGCGGGATTACCACCTCCATCGTGGTTAATAAATTTTAGTAAAGTTGGCCGAAGCGAAACGTCGAATTTCACTTCGGCCTTTATAATGAAGACAAATCTTAGTTGAGTTAAGGAGCAATTCATTGTGGCAAAGAATGCAACCGAACAACGAAGCGATGCAGAATCACGAATTGACTGGGGCATTATCTTTTGTGTCTTAATGTTAGCGTTGATTGGTTTGGCTTCGATTTACGTGGCGGCAAAACACGATACAAGTGGAACGAGTATCACGTCGGCCGTCGTTTCGCAGTTGGCGTGGTATGTGATTGGTACCGTGGCGATTATCATTATTATGCAATTTGATTCAGAACAGTTGTGGAAGGTAGCGCCGGTTTTGTATGGGCTTGGTATTTTCCTGTTACTGGCGGTGTTGGTCTTTTATAGCCGAGCGTATTTTGTTAATACCGGGGCGAAGAGCTGGTTTGCAATTGGCTCATTGACTTTTCAGCCATCAGAAGTGATGAAGCCAGCCTTTATTTTGATGCTGGCACGGGTGGTGACGGAACACAATAATGCTAACCCGGTACACACGGTTCGCTCGGACTGGACGTTGATTGGTAAGCTAATTTTGTGGACGATTCCGGTCGCCGTGTTATTGAAATTACAAAATGACTTCGGGACCATGTTGGTGTTCTTTGCCATTGTGGGTGGGGTTATTTTGGTTTCCGGGATCACTTGGAAAATCATTGCGCCAGCGTTTGGGCTTATCGCCGTCGTTGGTGGGTCAGCATTAGCCTTGGTGACGACTTCCGGTGGGCAAAAACTCCTACAGACCGTTGGGTTTAAAGCCTATCAATTTTCCCGGGTAAATACGTGGTTGCATCCATCACAGGATACGACCGATAGTGGTTACCAACTGTGGCAAAGCATGAAAGCAGTTGGGTCCGGTGGAATTTTCGGGACTGGTTTTAATGTGTCGCATGTGTATGTACCAGTTCGAGAATCGGATATGATTTTCTCTGTCATTGGAGAGAACTTTGGCTTTATTGGCGGCTGTGTTTTGATCTTCCTGTATTTCTTGTTGATTTACCAAATGATCCGAGTAACGTTTGATACCAAGAATGTCTTTTATGCGTATATTTCAACTGGGGTTATCATGATGATTTTATTCCACGTTTTTGAAAACATCGGGATGAGTATCGGGCTGTTGCCATTGACCGGGATTCCATTGCCATTTGTCAGTCAAGGGGGATCTGCTTTGATCGGGAACTTGATTGGGATTGGCTTAATCATGTCAATGCGGTATCATTATAAGAGTTACATGTTTAGTCGAAATGAGTCGTTCAAGTAAAGGAGATTTTTACATGAGTGGAATGGTAAAGTATTTCTGGACCGAAGCAGTTGACGATGGTACACGGATTGGCTTAACAACAGAAGGCCAAGACGAATTGGGTTCGATTAAGTTCGCTAAGTTGCCAACCGTAGGCGACACCGTTAAGCAGGGCGAAAACCTGTTGAGTGTAGAAGCCGACAAAGCGGTTTCAGATATTCCTAGTCCAGTTTCTGGACGGGTAACAGCAGTTAATCCGGCCTTAGCGACTGATTTTGACGCTTTGAATGGGCAAGACACTGCGGCAGCATGGTTTGTTGATGTTCAAGAAGATTAATAGTTAAGGCTCGGATTGCGGCTAGTTGTAATCCGGGCTTTTTTAGTGGTCTTGCCGTTATCTAGTGGTTTTGGGTGGAGTCGGGTATAATAGAGATATTAATAAGAAACGGGGTGAGTCACATGACGGAAAAACCAGTTTTCCATATCAATGGTTATTTAGGACTAATTCTGGTATTAGTGATTCTAGGATTGGGTGTTTACTTATCGGTCGTGGGATGGGGAGTCTTAGGGGTTATTTTGGTGGTATTGGCTGTTTTGGCAGCTAGTAGCTTAACGATTATTGGACCTAATCAATCGAAAGTTCTCACTTTCTTCGGCCGTTACATTGGAACAATTAAAGAATCGGGACTGTATTTAACGGTGCCACTAACGACGAAGACCACGGTATCATTACGGGTTCGGAACTTTAATAGTGCCATTTTAAAGGTGAATGATTTACAAGGAAATCCAGTCGAAATCGCTGCGGTGATCGTGTTTAAGGTTGTCGACACAAGCAAGGCCTTGTTTGCTGTTGAGGATTACGAAAAGTTTGTGGAAATTCAGAGTGAATCAGCCATTCGCCACGTGGCATCAGAGTACGCCTACGATAACTTCGGTGATCATCAGGCACTAACGCTGCGGAGTAATCCGACGGAGGTGTCGAATCACCTGACTGAGGAGTTACAGGCTCGGTTGGAGGTTGCCGGGGTTCAGATTATTGAGACCCGGTTAACCCATTTGGCCTACGCGACGGAGATTGCCTCAGCGATGCTCCAGCGGCAACAGTCCCAAGCCATTCTTTCGGCGCGTAAGATTATTGTTGAAGGTGCTGTATCGATCACGGAAGGGGCTATTGAGCAGCTGGCTGCGGAAACGGATTTGCACTTAACGGATAATCAAAAGCTGCAGTTAATTAATAATATGATGGTCTCAATCATTAATGAGCGAGGTTCACAGCCAGTCATTAATACAGGTAAGGTAGAATAGTGGCACAATGAAGATGTTGGAGGTTTTTGGATGGACGAACAGTTAGAGCAGCTAATGCGCCAATTAAGCGGCCTAAATGAGCAAGTAAGAAATGGGGCCGTGTACCAGTCATTAGGAACGCGATTGGGGAAACTCATGGATGGTATTCAGCGACGGCGGCGAACGGCTGTGGTGTTACCAGATGACCAGGATGGCGTGAAGGATGTTTTAGCAGAACTTCGCCATCAATTAGAACAAAATGTTCCGGTGACGCTGACTCACGAAAAGTTAACGTTACTAACCGCCCATCTATCTTCAACGGATATGGCCTTGCGTTATCAAGGCATTAACTTTACCTTGTATGATGCTTTGCAACAGGATGCATTAGACTCTGCTCAGATGGCATTTTTGCTTGATGAATTGAGTCGGCCAGATGCTCTGTTTAGCCATATCTTAGAACCAGCTAACACGGCTGTTTTTGGTCGTTCTGCTCGAGTAGCCATGTTAGCAGTCATTCTCCATTTTGTGACCCCGGATGTGCAGTCGCATACACCTGATCTGCGTCGGATAGTTATTTTAGCGGCGATGTATCTTTGTTTAGAAACGGACACGCGGGGGTTTGTTAACCAGCACGGCTGGGCCCATGCTTTTACGGCCATTACCGATTTATTAACCGTTTTGGCCGGTACTGAGGCGCTTCCCCGAGCTGATAAGTTGTTCTTGATGATGACCTTATTAGAGCGGGTTAAGCGGCTCAATACCCCTTTGATTTACGGCGAGAATGATCGAATGGCGATGTATTTGTCCGAACTGGCAAATCGCCATCAGTTATATGCAGATACCCTCCTATTGTCCCTAAAACAGTGGCGACAGCAAGTGGCGTTACATCGGCGTCCGGATACGATTGCTGGGTGGAATCGCTTCTTTAATCGCAAACGGTTACTGGATTCGCTACGGCTACAATCGGAGTTACCGGCGTCCTTACAAAAATATTTGAACTCAACTATCGATTTTTTAGGTTAATTTGATTTTCAAAGAAATTTAGAAATGGTATACTAAAGGCTAACCGAAATATATACGATAGGATGAGTGGCAAAATGGAAACGAAAACAAAGTTACACGTAGGTCTATTATTCGGTGGTAATTCCTCAGAGCATGATGTGTCGAAGCGTTCGGCGCACAATATTTACGATGCGATGGACAAGGATCGTTACAACGTTAGTTTATTCTTATTAACGCGTGATGGATTTGTGCTTAGTGATGCGGCTTCTCGGCGAGTATTTGACGGCGAAGATGAAGCAACAGTTGCGGCAGAGGAACAAGCCAAAGTAGACGCTTCTAACCCATTGGCACCCATTTGGAATTTATCTCAGGCAAAGGACATTGATGTTTTCTTCCCAATTATTCATGGTAATTTGGGCGAAGACGGCACCATCCAAGGGCTTTTCCGGTTACTGAAAAAGCCTTTCGTGGGGAGTGGCGTCTTAGCATCAGCGGTGTCCTTTGATAAGGATATGACGAAACAGGTCTTAACGGCTCATGGCATTCGGAATACCAAGTATGTCGTCTTAACACCCGATAATCGGGCAGACTTCGACTACGCGACGATTCAGTCGCGGCTTGGAGATAATGTCTTCATTAAGCCTGCTAATCAAGGATCATCTGTGGGAATTCACAAGGCAAGTAATGTCCAGGAGTATCTGGACGGCGTTGCTGATGCCTTCCGGTACGACTATAAAGTCCTAGTGGAACAAACCATTGATGGTCCGCAAGAAGTTGAGATTTCCATTTTGGGGAATGAACAACCGCAAGCATCCAAGTTAGGAGCCATTCGGGTACCAGAATCTGATGTCTTCTACGACTATAACAACAAGTTTGTTGATGCTAGTGGTGTGACGTTTGAAGTGCCCGTCAAGCTTTCGGATGAGTTGACCCAAGAAATTACGCAAATGGGTCTACAAACGTATGCGGCATTAGGACTCAAAGGAATGGCCCGAATTGATTACTTGGTTTCCAAGGATGGGGTACCGTATGTTGGTGAAGTTAACACCTTACCAGGGTTTACCAACATCAGTTTGTATCCACAATTGTGGCAAGCAACTGGCATTAACTATGCTGATTTAATTGATCGCTTGATTGAGTTAGCGTTGTCAGAGTTCCACTATCAGGATGAACTGGCTTACGATTTCATTCCGTTGGATGATCATTCGGCAGCTTCAACTTACAAACCTAAAGCTTAGGTTGTTTTAATGGTCGGTTGTGAACGGAGACGTTCCAACCGACTTTTTTTGTGGACAGGAGACGATCTGATGAAGATGGAGAAACAGTTGATAACAGGGTGGGCTGGTGTCGTTGTCCTATTAACTAGTTTGCGATTGGTGGGAACTAATCCGACTACGTATGGGTGGTTTGGTGGACTCGCTGTACTTACTGTGGTGTTAGTCGCGTGGCAAATCACACGCGTCTTGGCGAGCTGGCGAGGGGATAATTTAACGGTCAAAGCCACATGGTGGCTGGTGTGGCGGCATTGGTGGCGGTGGGGCTTGGCAATGGCTTGGCTGACACTATTAACCTTACCCTTTGGCCTCTGGGGGCTTAGTAGCCGGTTATTGGTCCGGTTGCGATTGCCAGTAACACTGATTAATTTTGTGGGACTCCACCGGCACGTTCTTGGCGGAATTGCCATCATGGGTTATCTGGTGTTGGCTATCGCTGGCGGGTACTATTTACCCCGATTTCTCCGCCGGATTGCACCGTACCCATTACCCCCGTGCCAGAAAGGGTGGTGGCGCTCAGGATGGTGGGGGATTGGTGGCGGATTCTTAGGCCTGTTCACTGCGGAATTGTTGGTTGGTGTTGCCTGGTGGAGTGGTTCTCGATTACCGGAGTCATTCGGTCGGCCAATGACAGTGGGCTTGGCATTTTTGATTTGGACCGTTTTATCAACAGTTGGCGTTTGGTTATTCATTGGCGTATTACGCCTAGCAGGTGGGCAACCAGCCGCTTTTGGGTCACCATGGCGGCTGCCTGATTGGCGCTTGCTCATCCTGCTGATACTGACAGGTGGACTAAATGCCTGGCAGGCGGTTAATCAGCAACCGCAGTTTATGGCGACAGCAATTATTAGTCATCGGGGAGTAGACGCGGGCCATGGTGTTCAGAACACGCTGGGGGCTCTGCGACATGTTAGCAAACAACGACCAGCCTATGTTGAAATGGACCTGCATGAGACCAAAGACCGTCACTGGGTCGTCTTACATGATGAAAACCTACAGCAATTAACGCAACGCTCAGTGACGCCACATGACTTAACGCTAAAGCAACTACAGCGGCTAGTCGTTCGCGAGAACGGTTATCGGGATCACTTAGTTGGCTGGGAAACGTACTTAAGAGCGGCAGAAGCCAAACACCAGCGACTCTTAGTAGAGATGAAAACAACGCCACAAGATACGCCCCATATGATTCAACGGTTTGCCAGTCAATATGGTCAGCGACTGATCCACGACCATGATGCCGTTCACTCGCTAGACTATCGGGTAGTCACACGGTTGAAGCAAAAAGTTCCGCGGTTGCCAGTCGGTTATATTACACCATTTAATTGGGTATCGCCGCGTTCGGTGCCAGCCGACTTTTATTCATTTCAACGAATCTCATTGAGCCAAGAATTTATTTTGGCGGCAGCTCAGCAACGTATCAACACTTATGTTTGGACGCCGGATACGTCAGTGGCAATGGCGCGGATGTGGGCTCTAGGGACTAATGGTCAGATTACCAATGAGGCCTCGCGGTTACGTTGGGTTGTCCATCAGCCAGTTGCGACACAGCGTTGGGCAGTATTGCAGAATTTTGTTTTGAGTTACATTTAATTGCTCATGAAGATATTGATCCAGGAATAAGCGAATACTGAGAACAATTAAATGGCTAATGTTCGATAAAATATTAATGAATTTATATTTGAATGAAAGAATGGACTAGACAGATTAGAGTTCCCTCATGATAACGTATTTTGCTTGAAATTCCTGATAAGTCAATTATGATTGATATTAATGGTGAAGCCAGTCGACGATATTATTTATTTTCAGGGGACATCAGTGGTTGTTAGAACGTGAAAAGGACTAACGACCTGATTGTAATCAATGTTCGGCTTTTATTATAAATTAGCAGCGCGATCATAATTCGTGAGGGAGAGAGCAGATGCGACTTTTAGGGAGTAAGGTCAAACAATATCGGAAACAGAAAAATTTGTCGCAGCAAGAATTAGCCGATGGAATTTGTACACAAGCAACGGTTAGTTTGATGGAAAAAAAGGATAAGATTCCCAGTATTAAGATTATTTTACAGGTGTGTCGCCGATTAAATGTCTCACTCGGAGATATCTTAGCCGGTGTGGGAAGTGGCTTGGATGAGCAGTTTGATGCCATTTGTTTAGATCTACGGCAGGATAAGTATACTGAGATGGCAGCACGATTGGACCAAGTGGATGTTTCAACGGAGGCGGCTAGTGCTTTTGACCGTGAGCGCTATCATTATTATCGGGGATTTGCTGAGCTAACGGTTGAACAGCGACCAGATGAAGCGATTTTTCACTTCAATTTGGTGTTGCGGCGGTCATTTCATATGGCTTGGGACCTTTATGCGATTATTGGTAATGTGGGGATGGCATCGGCCTACTTAATGCGACAAGATCGAGATCAGGCGCGATACTATTTAGGTGAGGCAACCAGCTATTTGACGAATTTTGAATGGCATGATGAGAGTAGCTTTCAGCGTCTGGTCTGGGCACGTTATCAGATTGCGTTGATGTACCTAAAGCTGGAACAGCCACAACAGGCGCTTACCAATGTTGAAGCGGCGTTACGGGTCGTTAAACACCGGGCTTCATTATATTTGATTGATGTGTTGTATGAGGTTAAGGGCTTAGGCGAACAGGCACTATTGGCGAGAACGGCAGCTAAACGTAGCTTGATGATTGCTAAAACCCTAGCCTTGGTGACCCACAATCAAGCATTGCAGGAACGGTTAAATGTTACTACTGATGACCTACCGGCTTGGAGCGATCAAGTGAACGGGTTTAGTTAAAGGACTGACGCGGATTAGCGTAAATAAAAATGGACGAGAAGCCAATTTGGTTTCTCGTCCATTTTTAAATAGTTAAAGCATTAGTTAGCAAATTTATTCTGCGGGGTGCGCTGCTTTGGCTGGTTGATTATCTAAGTCCGTCCGTACGACGATCACATCACAAACTGCTGTCCGTGTGACGTATTCCGTTACAGACCCGATTAATAGCCGTTCAACTGCGTTTAACCCGGTAGCACCAATCATAATCAAATCGGTGTCATTATCCCGAGGAACATCTCTGGCAATGATGGTCTTCGGTGCCCCGTATTCAATGGCGTAATCAATCTTGTCAAGACCATCTGCCTTGGCATCAGCCACGTACTTGTCGAGGGTCTTCTTGGCCGTTTCTGTGACTTGTTCAACCATGCTGGTATCAAAGCTAGAAATGTTTTGGAAAGCCCGTGTATCAACAACGTGAACGAGATGTAAATCAGCATCGTTACGTTTAGCCACAGCGACCGCTTTCTTGAAAGCTAATTCGGCTTCATAGGAACCATCGACTGGGACTAAAATGTGCTTGTATTGTTGTAACATAATATTCACCTCTCATTACTTTATACTCTTATCATACGTTATTTATCTGCAAATAAAAAGCGATATGGTAAAAAAGCTGCGAGAAAGTGTAACCGATTACGCCTTAGGGAACCAGTGTAATAGAATCAATTGAATACTGATAATCGCAATAACGCCGACTAACAACATGGTTGAAATGAAGACCATGTTGTTCATGATGGTGGCGACTGCCGACAGCACACCAATCAGTAGCATAACAACACCACTGATCGTCAAGACACGACTTAATTCGTGACTACTTTCGGGATGAAAGACTAAGAAAGCACGACGTCGATGAGCATAAAAGTACCAACCAATTCCTAAAGCCAGCAGGGTATAGCAAGCCATTAAAATGGTGATGGCCATGAAGAAACCTCCTTAGTAAATAATAATGAATAAATGATACGGTACGGTCTATTATACCGAACTCACCAGTGAAAGGAAATATGTGGTAACTGGTCATTTAAGCAAAAGAAAAAGACCATTCAATGGAATGGCCTTCAAAGCAAAGCTTTGGCGATCTAAGTGGTGCCGTTAATTGTCCAGTCATGTTGACCCGCGATGACAATGCAGGGGGGAAAGCTAGCCGAGGCGCCTGACTTCCAAGTGAAAAGGCATGTCATCTTCCTCAGCATCTTGCGATCCCTAAAATGAATTACTTGTTCGGCAACTTGTAGTGAGACAACGCGTACACCTTAGAACTACTTGTATGGTAGCATATAAATATTAAAAATTCAATTTTTCAGTGTCGGTTAGCTGTGAGAAGTCGCCGGTATTGTTGCGCTAGTTGAGTTTCAAAGCGTCCGTTGGTTTTAGGGTGGTAATACTCGGCATTTTTTAGTGTGTCGGGCAAATACTGTTGTTTTACCCAGTCATTGGGAAAGTTATGTGGATACTTATAATCGGTCCCATGACCAAGTTTCTTGGCGCCAGCGTAGTGAGCATCCTTTAAATGATCGGGCACAGCACCGTTGTGACCATTTAATACGTCAGCTAAGGCGGCGTCAATGGCGCTAATCCCTGAATCAGATTTTGGCGATAGACAGAGTTCAATAACGGCATCAGCTAAAGGAATACGTCCTTCGGGTAAGCCCAATTGCTGGGCTGCTTGCACGGCTTGGACGGTGCGGGCAGCTGCCGGGAGATTGGCCATGCCAATATCTTCATAGGCAATCACCATCAAGCGCCGGCAAATGGCTGGGAGATCGCCAGCAGCAACAAGTTGGGCGAGATAGTGTAGCGCGGCATCGGTATCACTGCCGCGGATGGATTTTTGAAATGCGGAGATGACATCGTAGTGAGCATCGCCATCCTTATCACCCATGAGCGCTTTTCGTTGAAAACAAGCTTCAGCAACGGCTAAAGTGATATGAATGCGGTCGTCATTGGCCGCTGGAGTTGATTGGGCAGCTAATTCCAAACCGTTCAGCGCACTACGGAGATCGCCATTGGTGGCACCGGCGATAAAGTTCAAGGCCTCAGTGTTTAAGTCGATGGGCAGCTTCCCCAGACCATTTTCGGTATCCGTGAGTGCGCGATGCAAAGCGATTTTAATGTCATCTGGTGTTAGCGGATGAACTTCAAAAATCTGAGTTCGGCTGCGAATGGCAGGATTGATATTGATATAGGGGTTCTCCGTAGTTGCCCCGATTAGAACGATGCGACCACTTTCTAAATGGGGCAACAGAAAATCTTGTTTAGTTTTGTCTAAACGATGGATTTCATCCAATAAAAGAATAACCGTCCCACTCATTTTGGCTTCCTCGGCCACAATCTGGAGATCCTTTTTTGAATCAGTCGCCGCATTTAGCTTCCGAAAGGCGTATTGTGTGGACCCGGCAATAGCGCTGGCGATACTCGTTTTACCAGTGCCAGGCGGACCGTATAAAATCATTGATGAAAGTAATTTAGCTGCCACCATGCGGGCAATGATTTTTCCAGGGGCCACGAGGTCTTGTTGACCGACGATGTCCTCCAGACGTTGCGGGCGCATGCGGTAAGCTAAAGGTTGTTGTGCCACGACGGGGACTCCTTTCTTAACGACCAAGCAACTTATCGAACCAGCTGGTCTTAGTTGGTGATGAGGTTGTCCCAGCTGATGATGCTGGATATTTGTCACGTAGTGTAATGGGGGACTGATTAATGGCTTGATCACTAGCAACAACTAACCCCAGGTCACTGTCGTTAATGCCGTAGATGGCTTCTTCTCGAATGGTGAATTTGAGATTGTGCTGGCCAACTAACTTCAAGTAAGGGGCCAAATCAGCTTGGTCAATATGGCCGTTAAAAATGACTTGATAGTTAGGATGATCTGTAATTTCTGTAACAAAGTCGCTAATATTATCACGATTAGTGACCTCAGCAATCGTCATGGCAAGAGAAACACGTTCACGAAAAGTCCCGAGATATTTGCGCTGCTCATCGGGATTGATTTTTGGTGTGCCATACATAGCGGTTTGCAGGTGTTGTTCCATCGGTGTTTTTTCAGACATGAGTTTCCCTTCTTTTCAAGTTAGTTCTCCTAGTATAACATGGAACTGAACGAACGTTTAGAAAGGGGATTTGGATATGTATCAAGACCAAGATTTTCAAGTATTTGAGGATCAAACATTGGCTGGACGACTCGGAAAAATCCAGAAACAAATTGATCCGAAATTTTTGATTACCGCTGGTGATTTAGAGCCGGTGTTAGCGGAATTATCTGTGCCCATTTATCAGCACGTCTCCCAACATCGACGGCGAACGAAGAATCCACCAACTGATACGTGGATTGCCTTTAGCACATCCAAACGAGGGTACAAAATGTTACCGCACCTTGAGATTGGTTTTTGGGATGATCGCTTCTTTATCTGGTTGGCGGTTTTACAAGAAGCCAAAAATCGCCAAGGATTATTGGGGCAAGTCCAATTGGCTGATGTGTTAAATCTGCCGAGTACATTCGAATGTGGAAATGACCATGCCGATAAAAATTGTGGTCGGCCGCTAACGTTGACCAATTATCAAGCACTGATGCGTGAGCAGGTTAACCGACACGCGGAGTGGCAACTTGGCCGTAACTTTATGCGTGGCAGTGATCTTTTTACGACAACGCCAGATGATCAGGCGGCTATCATTCGTGATACAGTGGCAGCGTTATTACCGATATACCGACAATTGATTGCTGATTAAATTAAAAAACCACCCGGTCTCTTTATTGACCGGGTGGTTTGTGACTAATAGTTGTTAAACAAGCTGGCAATCATTGAACCAATGAACACCCAATATAAAACAAAAATAGCAATTGCAATAATAAAGTTGAAAAGACCGGCACGGTTCCAAGTAGCTTGGACAGCTTTGAATGTTTCAACGTCTTGATAGTCGCCTTTTTGCCAAGCCCATTCATTCCCCTTAAAGCCAACAATGAAAATCCATACAATATTGAAGATTGGGATAATAGTGAGTAGTGGTAGATAGGTTTTGTTACCAATACCCCAAAATACATTGTACATAAAGGCTCCCCAGTTCCAGCCCTTGATTTCTTGTGGAGTGACTTTACCATTTTCTTGCATGCGAACTCCTCCTCGTTTCTGATCAGCTTTTTCAGACATCAGTACTTGGTCAGATAATCCAGGCTAGTTTAAATAATCCACTATCACAGCTAAACGTGTAGCAGCAGATAAATAAAATAGGGGGATTACTTTAATAGGTTAGCATAAGACCAGTAAATCGTGCAATGTCATTCGTCCAAAAACGTTAAAGAGTGGATGAAATACACTGATGATCATGAAAAAAAACACCCGCCAAATGACGGGTGTTTTTCCACCAGTTAAGATTAATCTTAACGGTTGTAGTATTCAACGATTAATGAATCATCGAGTTCTGCATCGAGTTCTTCACGTTGAGGGAAGCGGGTAAGGGAACCTGCCAACTTGTCAGCGTCGAATTCAACGTATTGTGGACGACCAACAACGGCTTCAACAGCGCCCTTGATGATTGCCATGTCCTTGGACTTTTCACGAACAGAGATGACTTGGCCAATCTTCACTTCGTATGAAGGAATATCAACCCGTTGGCCATCAACGGTGATGTGACCATGGTTAACCAATTGACGAGCTTGACGACGAGTCGTTGCCAAACCTAAACGGTAAACCATGTTGTCCAGACGACGTTCGAGTAAGATCATGAAGTTAGTACCATGGGTACCTTCCTTGATCTTGCCGGCACGTTTGAACAAGTTGTAGAATTGACGTTCAGTCATGCCGTAAGTGAACCGGAGCTTTTGCTTTTCACGCAATTGCGTACCGTATTCAGATAACTTTTGACGACGACCTTGACCATGATCACCAGGTGCATAAGGACGACGGTTTAATTCTTTACCAGTGCCGGAAAGGGATACCCCTAAACGACGGGAAATACGCCAGCTTGGGCCAGTGTAACGAGACATAGATAGTTCCTCCAATAAATAAGTTATTTGGAGTAAAATAAGCTGTTTATAAGTTTAGTATTCGTGCAGGTTGCTTTGCAAGTTTCACCGTATGCAGCCGCAGGTTACTTCTTGAACCAATGTAACGGCAACAATCTGTTGACGAGCTTACCACTTATCGCTGCATTATTTTACACAACGACCAGTATAACCGGAAACGCTAGGCTTTGTCAATGTGTGACAGCAAAACCCGAGCAAATTCTTCTAAGACCTGTTGGTCAGCGGCCGTAAACCGGTCTTTAGTTGGTGAGTCAATGTCTAAGACGCCAAATTTCGTTTCACCAATGGTTAACGGAACTACAATTTCGGCATTGCTAGCCGAGTCACAAGCGATGTGCCCAGGAAATTGATGAACGTCCGCGATCCGCTGTGTGGTTTGCGTGGCTAATGCTGTGCCGCAGACACCGTGGTTATTTTCAATATGCACACAGGCGACATTACCTTGGAACGGTCCCAGAATTAAATCATCCGTTTCGGGCTGATAGAGGTAAAAGCCAGCCCAATTGATGTCTGATAAGGTTTGATTAAGCAACGCTGCGGCATTAGATAAGTTGGCCACCAGGTTTGTTTCTCCATATAATAGGGCATCCAACTGTTTGGTGATGATTGGATTTAGGGATTCACTCATTGTAAAGGCCTCCAAAGTTTAATGTTTGAATCATTCAATTACACATAAAAACGGATAGAGAATCGTGAAAACCTAGTGAAGCCTAGGCGTGAGTTATGCTATAATCGAGGTTAGATTAAATTGTAAATTGAACCGGGCGATTTTGCAACTCGGATAAATGATGAAAAGCGATGAAGGATGGGGTCAATTATGATAGGTGTGCTAATTGGAATCGTGATACTAGCGATTGTCATTTACGTTGGCGTGCTGATATACCAGCAACGTATCCGACGACAAGTGGTAGCGCTAACGACAAAAAAAGAATCCATGGTAGCCATCCCGTTAAAAGACGAGTTGGCATTAGTTGGACAATTAAGTCTAACCGGACAGTCCTTAGAACGGTATCAAAGTTTACAGACCGACTATGCGGACATTACCACGAATCGGTTTCCCCGAATTGATGAACAGCTCAATCAATTGCTCGCGGATGCCCGTGGGGTAAATGTGCTACAACTAAAGAAAAACCTTGATAAGGTGACCTTACTCGTTAACCAGACAGACGAACTGGTTCAATCCGTCCAAGAAAAGTTGGCTAGTTTGCAAGAAGTTGATAAGCAGCACCGAGAGGCCGTTCAGCAATTAGAGCATAAGTATCAAGATTTACGAAAGACTTTGCTGGCCAAGAATTTTGCATTTGGCCCTAGTATTGATGGTTTAGAGGAACGCTTGGGTCAGTTAGAAGGAAACTTTGACACGTTTACCCAGTTGACCCAAGAAGGCGATCATGAACGAGCGGCTGATGTTCTGAGCCAATTGCAAGATGATACGAAACAATTAGATGACCTAATTGACACGATTCCACCGTTGTATAAAGACCTAACTGTGGTGTTCCCCGATCAATTGAAGGAGTTAAAGGCCGGTTATCAGCAATTGAGCGCTGAACACTTTCACTTCGGCGATCAAGACATTTTGGCGCAAGTCACAGCAATTGAGCAGCACATCCAAGAGAACTTGGCAACGCTTAGTGACCTTCGACCGGCAGATGCGCAGGTGGTTAACGAACGAATTGCCAAACAAATTGACCAGATTTATGATCTGATGCAAACAGAAATTGACGCTAAACAACCCGTTGAAAAAAACTTAGATGGGATTGCTAAGTTCATTGCACATGCCCAGAATCAAAGTCATATGCTATTAAATGAACTGGATCGTCTGGGGCAAAACTACACGTTAGATCATCATGAATTAGAAACGGCTCGCGAGCTTAATGAGCAGTTACGACACATTGATGGTATTTATCAACAAGATGTGCAAACGCTAACCGGAAAAACGGCAACGTACTCTCAGATTTTAGCGCATCAACAGCAACAAGAAAAAGACTTGGAACAAATTGAGAAACAGCAAGCCGATATTTTGAAGAGTGTGGCGGGACTCGCTGATGAAGAACGTCAGGCTCGTGACACCTTGCAACAATTTGATTTTGATCTACATAGCTTAAGACGTCAGGTGGAAAATTTGAACTTGCCGGGCATTCCGCAATCTTACTTGGATTATTTCTTCGTGGTTCGCGATGAGGTGGCACAATTAGCAACGGATATGGACCAGCCCCAAATTGACATGGAACGCATTACGAAACAGCTATTGATCATTCAAACTGATTTAGACACCTTACGTGAGAAGACTGAAGACTTAGTGGACAGTTCCCAACTGGCAGAACAACTGTTGCAGTATGCCAACCGCTATCAAACAAGTCATGCCAATGTGGCCGAAGCTAGTCAAAAGGCTTCGGATTTGTTTGAACATCAGTACCAGTACGCGCAAGCCCTAGAAACAATTGCGACCGTTTTAGATGAAGTTGAGCCTGGGTCATACAAGCGGTTAGAAGATGCTTATTATCAGCGTAAAGGAACGGATAAACCGCACCGTACAACTAAAGATTAATGGAAACGTGAACCGCTCGTTAGAGGGTTCGCGCTTTTTTGTGTCGTTAACATTATGTGACTCCCCCTTGTGGTTCACGACGTTTGTGTTTATAATGAGAAAGAATTTCTATCGGAGTCGAACCAATAGAAAAGAGATAAGAGGGTTCAGCATGATTTATTTTGATAATAGTGCCACAACTAAGGCAGCACCGGCGGTTGTGGATACTTATGCGAAAGTCAGTGAACGATATTGGGGTAACCCATCTAGTTTGCATAACTTTGGCGAACAGGCATTTAATCTATTGGAACAGTCGCGCCAACAGATTGCCGATTTACTAGGTGTTTCACTCAGTGAGATTCTCTTCACGAGTGGGGGAACCGAAGGCGATAACTGGGCCATCAAAGGAACGGCGATTGCAAAACGTGAATTTGGTAATCACTTGATTACAACCGAAGTCGAGCACCCCGCCGTACACAATTCCATGGAGCAGTTGAAACAACTAGGCTTTGAGGTGACTTATTTGCCCGTTGATGAGAACGGCCGAGTTTCGGCAAGCGATTTGCGATCGGCTATTCGGCCAACCACGATTTTAGTGTCAACGATGGCCGTCAACAACGAAATCGGTGCCGTACAACCCTTGGCTGAAATTGCGGATGTGATGCGGGACTTTCCTAAAATTCACTGGCATATTGATGCCGTTCAAGGGATTGGTAAAGGACTACACGATCTGATCTTTAATGATCGGGTTGACTTTATCACGTTCTCGGGACATAAATTCCATGCGCCACGTGGCATTGGTTTTATGTATAAGCGCCAAGGTCGGACGATTGCCCCGTTGATGACAGGTGGTGGTCAGGAACGGGATCTACGTTCCGGAACTGAAAACTTACCCGCAATTGCTGCAATGGCTAAAGCATTACGGCTGTTGTTAGACGATGAAGCTGCAAAAGTCCAGCGACAACAAGAGGTGCGGTTAACAATTCTTAACCACATCAAGACATTTTCACATGTCACGATTTTTTCTAAAGATTTACCGGTATTTGCACCACACATTCTGTGTTTTGCGATTGAAAGTGTTCGGGGCGAAACTATCGTCCATGCCTTTGAAGAACACGGGATTTATATCTCAACCACGAGTGCCTGCTCCTCTAAAAAACACGTTGAATCCAGTACATTACAAGCCATGAAGATTGATGATGGCATTGCAACCAGTGCGGTTCGCGTATCGTTGGATGAACATAACACGTTGGCTGAAGCTGAACAATTTAACCAAGTATTTGACGAACTCTATCGTGGGTTTGCCAAGTTACGCTAAACGACGAAAGGGGTCGCGCAATGGAATACAGCGAGATTATGGTGCGGTATGGCGAGTTGTCGACAAAGGGAAAGAACAAGAAAGACTTCATCAAACAACTCGGCCAAAATACCCGCAAAGCCTTGCATCAGTTTGACGGGATTGAAGTCAAAGCGCAGCATGACCGATTACATGTGACCTTAAATGGTGCTGATTCAACAGCAGTGATGGATCGGTTAAAGGGCGTCTTCGGTATCGAGAACTTTTCACCTTCCGTGAAAGTTGAGAAAGATATCGCGGCTATTAAAGCCACGGCTTTAGCGATGGTGCAGGAAATCTTTACACCGGGGATGACTTTCAAGATTAATACCCGGCGGCAAGATAAACAATTTGAATATGATACGAACCATTTGAATGACCTATTGGGCGGTTATATTTTGGAGAATGTCCCCGGCATTCAGGTTAAGATGAAGCAACCAGACTTAACTTTACGGGTCGAAGTCCGTCTTAATGGGGTCTTCTTGTCCGGCCAGACGATTCAAGGTGCTGGTGGATTACCAGTTGGGACTGGCGGCAAGGCAGTCATGATGCTATCTGGGGGAATTGATTCACCAGTAGCGGCCTATTATGGCATGCGCCGTGGCGTTAAGTTGGATATGGTTCATTTCTTCAGCCCGCCATATACATCTGAACAGGCACTCGCCAAGGCCAAAGAATTAACGGCTCGGCTAGCGGGTTACTCTGGGAGCATCCAGTTTATTCAAGTGCCGTTCACGAAGATTCAAGAGACGATTAAAGAAAAGGTGCCAGAAGGCTATCTGATGACGATTCAACGGCGGTTAATGTTGCGACTAGCTGCGGCAGTGGCTGAACGTCGGCATGCTAAAGGAATCTTTAATGGGGAGTCTCTGGGACAGGTGGCCTCACAAACGTTGGAAAGTATGGCAGCTATTAATGATGTCACATCGATGCCAATCCTGCGGCCGCTATTGTCGATGGACAAGACGGAGATTATCAAAGTTGCCGAAAACATCGACACTTATGATCTATCGATCTTGCCATACGAAGATTGCTGTACGATCTTTACACCACCAGCACCGAAAACCCATCCAGATTTAGAGAAATCTCGTAAATATGAAAAATATATTGACGTGGATGGTCTGATGCAAGAAGCGTTAGACGGGATGATTATCACGGATATCCATCCGGACGATAACTATTTGAATCAAAATGAAGATGTTTTTGCAGAGTTACTTTAATCTGAAAGGAAGTTGACCAATGGTTGACTTCCTTTTTTTGTTTTTCCCATCAAAACGCTTGTTTTTCACCCGTTAAATGCGCGATAATTAGGGCAACGATCGGTGAATGACCGATTAATTAATGTGAAGGGGTTGATCTGCGTGGAAGTTTCAGTGCGCGGCGACAAGATGTCTCTGTCTGGCGACCTGCCAGAAGTGGGGACACAATTACCAAAGTTTAAATTGTTTGATCAAAACGATACCAAGGTGAAGACGGCTAATTTAATCGGCAAAGTAGCCTTAATTAGTGTGGTACCTGACTTGGAAACGCCTGTTTGCACCATGCAGACGCGGAAATTTATTCAACAAGCGGATCATTACCCAGCAGCGAAGTTCTACACCGTTTCTAACAACACCATTGCCCAACAGACGGGGTGGTGTGCAGCAGAAGGTGTTGAAAACATTGATATGTTGTCGGATACTGAATTATCCTTTGGTTATGAAATGGGGTTATACATCCCCAATGCCGGAAACTTAGCACGTTCAATTTGGATTATTGATGATACCGGTAAGATTGTTTACCGTCAGGTCGTCGATGAGCAAACGGATGAACCTAATTATTTAGCCGCAATTGAAGCACTGGAAAAACTGGTTCCACGAGTTGACGTTTAGGTCAATCTTGAGTACACTAAGTAAAACTAGCGTTGAACAAGTCAGTAGCGTGATGACCAACCAATAGAGAGCTGGGAATGCTGGAAACCGGTGGTGGTGATGACGTGAATGTAGCTTGCGAGCTGAAAGGCTGAACTAATAGTAGGCCTTTTCCGGAGCACTCTCCGTTAACAAAGAAGTTAAGTGGGGCATAAATGCCCAATTTAGGTGGTACCGCGAAGACTCTTCGTCCTAATTGATAGGATGGGGAGTTTTTTTGTGCCAGCACACAGCGCTTCTACATTTAGAAAGGACTTGATTTTTATGGCAGACAAACAAATTGATATGCCAACCAAGTATGATCCAACCGCCGTTGAAGCGGGACGATACCAAACTTGGCTAGACGAAGATGTCTTTAAACCTAGTGGCGACCAAAAGGCCAAACCTTATTCGATTGTGATTCCGCCGCCAAATGTGACTGGTAAGCTACATTTAGGCCATGCTTGGGATACGACATTGCAAGATATGTTAATTCGTCAGAAACGGATGCAAGGTTACGATACGCTGTGGTTACCCGGAATGGACCACGCGGGGATTGCGACTCAAGCAAAAGTGGAAGCCAAGTTACGTGAACAAGGTATTTCTCGTTATGACCTCGGTCGGGAGAAATTCGTTGAAAAGGTTTGGGAATGGAAAGACGAATACGCCGACACCATTCACAAGCAGTGGGCTAAGATGGGGCTGTCACTGGATTATTCTCGTGAACGCTTTACGTTAGATGATGGTTTATCAGATGCCGTTAAGAAGGTCTTTGTCACCTTGTACAAGAAGGGCCTTATTTACCGTGGTGAATACATCATTAACTGGGATCCCCAAGCGCGGACAGCTTTGTCTGATATTGAAGTGATTCATAAGGACGATAAAGGTGCGTTTTATCACGTTAAATACCCATTTGCTAACCCAGATGATACGTTTAACGGTCAGCATTACATTGAAATTGCCACGACCCGTCCAGAAACAATGATGGGTGATACGGCGGTTGCGGTGAACCCGGGTGATGAACGTTACAAAGAATTGGTTGGTAAAAAGGTGATCTTGCCGTTAGCTGACCGAGAAATTCCAATTATTGCCGATCAATACGTTGATCCTGAGTTTGGGACAGGGATGGTAAAGATTACGCCAGCACACGATCCCAATGACTTCTTAGTTGGTAATCGGCATAATTTGGAACGGATCAATACCATGAATGACGACGCCTCCATGAATGAGAAGGCGGGCAAGTATGCGGGCATGGATCGGTTCGATGCCCGTAAAGCGATGGTCGCTGATCTTGATGAACAGGGGTTATTGCTGAAAGTTGACCCAATCGTGCATTCCGTAGGGCACTCTGAACGGACAGGGATACAAGTTGAAGCGCGCTTATCAACTCAGTGGTTTGTGAAAATGAAGCCACTAGCTGATGAAGCTATCAAGAATCAACAAGGTGACGATGCCGTTAACTTTGTACCAGAACGATTTGAAAATACTTTTACACAATGGATGGATAACGTCCATGATTGGGTTATTTCACGTCAACTCTGGTGGGGTCACCGGATTCCAGCGTGGTATAACAAGCAGACTGGTGAGGTCTACGTTGATACGAAGGCGCCTAAAGATATTGAAAACTGGGAACAAGATCCAGATGTCTTAGACACGTGGTTCTCCAGTGCCTTATGGCCATTTTCAACAATGGGCTGGCCTGATGAAGATAGCGCTGATTTCAAACGCTACTTCCCAACTAGTACTTTAGTAACGGGCTATGATATCATCTTCTTCTGGGTTTCACGGATGATGTTCCAAAGTCTTGAATTTACGGGGAAGCGACCATTCAAAAATGTTCTCCTTCATGGACTTATTCGTGATGAAGAGGGCCGCAAGATGAGCAAGTCCTTGGGTAATGGGATCGATCCGATGGAAGTGATCGATAAGTACGGTGCCGATGCTTTGCGGTGGTTCTTGTCAACTGGTTCAACGGCTGGCCAGGATGTACGGTTCAGTTACACCAAGATGGATGCTGCTTGGAATTTCATTAATAAGATTTGGAATGCCAGCCGCTTTGTCATCATGAATCTGGGCGATAAGACGCAACCCGTTTTGCCAGCTGCTGAAACTTGGGATTTAACCGACAAATGGATTTTAAGTCGATTAAATGATACGGTTAAGCACGTTACTGAGATGTTTGACAAGTTCGAATTTGGTGAAGCTGGTCGCGCTTTGTATAACTTTATCTGGAACGATTTTTGTGACTGGTATATCGAAATGAGTAAGGAAGTCTTAACGGGTGATGATGAAACGGCTAAGGCCAACAAGCAAGACCTGTTGGCTTACGTCTTGGATCAAACGTTACGCTTACTGCAACCAATCATGCCGTTTGTCACGGAAGCGATTTGGCAAGCGATGCCACATGATGGGCAATCGTTAGTAACGGCAGCCTATCCAGTTGACCATCCTGAATTTACGAATCCAACGGCGGAAAGTGATATGACGAGTCTGATCGACTTGATTAAGGCTGTGCGAAACATTCGAGCGGAAGCTAACGCCCCAATGTCCACACCAATTGACCTTCAGATCAAGACGAGTGATGCGAAGCTACAGGCGGTCTTTGAAGCCAACAAAGACTATATCGATCGGTTTGTTCATCCTAAGGCGCTGGAAATTGGCGCTGATTTAGTCGCACCAAAGCTGGCTATGACGTCAGTGATTACGGATGCTGAAGTGTCCGTACCTCTGGCTGAATTGGTCGATTTGAATGACGAAGCCGCTCGGTTGGAAAAAGAAGTTGCGAAGTTCACGGCAGAAGTGCAACGGGCTGAAAAAAAGTTGGGCAATGAACGATTTGTTGCCAACGCTCCCGAAGCAGTGGTTGCTGGTGAACGAGAAAAGCAAGCTGATAACCAAAAGAAGTTAGAAGCAACGCAGCAACGATTAGCTGAAATTAAGCGTCAACTGTAAGCTTAAATAAAACTGGATTGGGTCGTTTCCACATCGGAGACGGGCCAACCCAGTTTTATTTTGGGCAAAATCTGCTACACTTAAACACAGTGATTATGCGGGAGGGGTAGATTTTGATAACGACGTATGCTGAAGCATTACAATTTATTCATGGACGGGATCGCTTCAAAAAAAAGCCGACACTCGATCGAATGCGCGAATTTATGCGGCGACTAGGCAACCCACAGGAAAAGTTAACCATGATTCATGTGGCGGGCACCAATGGTAAAGGGTCGACTGTCGCATTTCTACGTGACTTATTCATGGCAGAAGGGCAGACGGTGGGGACGTTTACCTCACCGTTCATCACGCGCTTTAACGAACGGATTAGTACGGATGGCACTCCCATCAGTGATGATGACTTAGTGGCGATGACGCAACAGGTTCAGCCGGTTGTCGCGCAGTTAGATCAAGAACTGGCCGAGAATGGACCGACTGAATTTGAAATTGATACAGCACTGATGTTTTGCTACTTTGCCCAGCACCCCGTGGATATGGTCATTGTTGAGGTTGGCTTGGGTGGCTTGTATGATTCCACCAATATCATCACACCGGCAGTCAGCGTGATTACCACAATTGGGTTAGACCATATGAAAATTTTGGGTGATACCATTCCCGAGATTGCCGCGCAAAAGGCCGGGATTATTAAACCACAAGTCCCCGTTATCTGTGGTCGCTTGACACCCGAAGCATTAGCGGTGATGGACCAAACGGCGGCTGCTAAATCAGCCATGATAGTTGCATTAGGTCGAGACTTTCAGGTGACCAATCAACCACATGACCAGTGGGGCGAGCGCTTCGGTTTTGCGTTTAAAACGAATCGATGGCAACATTTGCAAATCGACTTACTGGGGCAATATCAAATTGATAATGCCGCGACGGCTCTAACGGCTTTTCTGGTCTATCACCAGCAACGTCAATTGCCAGTGAGTGTGACCACCATTCGACAGGGGCTGAGTCACACGGCGTGGCCCGGTCGTTTTGAACGGGTGAATGAGCAACCACTGATGGTGATTGATGGTGCCCACAATGAGCCAGCAATGGTGGAAATGGCCCAACTTTTGCGTCAACACTTTGGTGATCGAGAGGTTTATGTGATTCTGGCAATTTTGGCCGATAAGCAGTACCAGCAGATGGTGAAGACTCTCTTACAGGTCCCCAACGTTCATGTGGTTGTGACGCAGTTTCAGGGGCCGGGTAAACGGCAGGCTGCCAGTCCTGATGCCTTAGAACAAGCAGCGACGACACACGAGCGATTAAGTTCAGCGCCGGATTGGCCGAGTGCCTTGAAACAAGTCCTGGCAACCATGTCTGCTGAGGATGTTGTGCTACTCACGGGCTCCTTGTATTTTATTTCTGAAGTTCGACATTATTTTAAGGAAACAGACGCGTCGTAAGCCAATAAGTGCGGAGCTAAGCTGTAAGAGGTGAGGCGCATGCAACGGGTACAATTAACGACACAAACAGAACCGCAATTGGTCGGCCGAGTATTGGTCAGCTTGGGACTAGCACACGCCAGTGAAAGACAGCGCTTTTTTCAGTATTTTCACAGTGTAGCCGCTGTGCGGTATGCCAGTCATCGCCAGCAACGGGCTTATATTAGTGGAAATCGACAACGTCAGGCTTTGTTGACAGCCATTGAGTTAGGGCGGTGGGCCGAAAAAGCACCCCGGCCCATTTTAGGTGAAGTTCTGGCAAGCAGTCAGCTGGGACAAGTCTTGATGGATGACTTACGTTACCTATTGCAGGAGCAACTAGAGGTATTGGCGCTGGATGCCCAACACCGAATTATCGAACGACAAACCGTTTTTCAGGGGACGCTCAATAGTTGTCCCGTCCATCCCCGAGAAATTTTCCGGGTTGCGGTGATGAGTGGCGCTGCAACAGTAATTGTGGCCCATAATCATCCGAGTGGGCAGCCACAACCATCCACTAGTGATCGCGCGTTTATGCAACGGTTAGCGGCCTGCGGACAGTTAATGGGAATTCCGCTATTGGATGGCTTTGTGGTGGGACTGCATAGCTATTTTAGTTTTAAGGAAGCCGGAATTTTACCGAAAACGGTTGAAAAAAGGATAGAACCTTTAAAAACTAATTAAAATCACTTTTAGGTATTTCTTTCTCATTAAAAGTTCGGTATTCTTGACATTGACGACGTGTTCTCACGTAGATAGGTATGTTATAATACGTCTATCAATGAATAAGACAAAAATCCATTAAAATTTTGTTGACAATGAAGGGATGAAACATAGTGTTCGGATTAGGAACGAAAAATATTGGAATCGATTTAGGTACCGCCAATACCATTGTTTACGTTGACGGTAAGGGAATCGTTCTTCGTGAACCTTCTGTTGTCGCCAAGAACACAAAGTCCGGAGAAATTGTGTCCGTCGGTGAAGACGCACGCGCAATGATCGGCCGGACACCGGGTAGCATTGTGGCTATTCGGCCAATGAAAGATGGTGTGATTGCCGACTACGATACAACGGTTGCCATGATGAAATACTTCATCGAAAAAACAGTTGGTCGTTCAAGCGGTAAGCCATATGTCATGGTTTGTGTGCCTAGCGGTGTAACGGAAGTTGAAAAACGAGCAGTGATTGACGCCACTCGGGTTGCCGGTGCGCGCGATGCTTATGTGATTGAGGAACCATTTGCTGCGGCAATTGGCGCTGGCTTGCCCGTAATGGACCCAACTGGAAGCATGGTTGTTGATATGGGTGGTGGGACTACCGATGTTGCAACGATTTCCCTAGGGGGCATTGTGTCTAGCCGTTCGATTCGGGTAGCGGGTGATAAGTTAGATGATGCGATTGCAACTTATGTGCGGTCTAACTTTAACCTGTTAATCGGTGAACGGACTGCTGAAAAGCTGAAGATGGACATTGGTTCCGCATCAGTTGAGGCAGCTGAGAAGATTGAGGGCGCAACGATTCGTGGACGTGACTTGATTACAGGTCTGCCCAAAGCCGTTGAAGTGTCGGCGGTTGATGTCGCTAAGGCAATTCAAGAGCCCGTCCAAGATGTGATTACAGCAATCAAGGAAACCCTTGAAGAAACTTCACCAGAAATCGCAGCCGATGTGATTGATCATGGGATTGTGTTAACTGGTGGCGGTGCGCTATTGAAAAACTTATCAGAAGTAATTGCGGAAGCAACCAAAGTTCCGGTCTCCATTGCAAGTGACCCATTGGATTGTGTGGCTGCTGGTACTGGTGAATCATTAAAGAGTATCGATGTCATGAAGAAAAAATAGGGACTAGCGGGAAGGCAGCTTCCCGCTTCTTTATTGTGACGGTATGTCGTTAAGGGCGTACCCGAAAAATGGAGGTCAAACATGCAGAAATTTTCTTTCAATCGGCGACTAGTGATTATCATCGTTTGCTTGATTGTCAGCTTTGCTTTGATGACAGTGTCTGTTGCTATCCGTAACAAGAAATCGACGCCGCCGTTGGTGCAACAATTTGGTAATGATATTGTTGGTTTAGTCGATCGGGTTGTGGCAATTCCTAGTAATGGGTTGAGTGGTTCAGTTAGTTCCATTTCTGAATTGTTGAATACGTATCAAGAAAACCAACAACTGAAAAAACAAGTCAGCGAGTTGGCTCAGACTAAAGTACGTGATCAAACACTGGCCAAAGAAAACAAACAGCTGAAAAAAGAAGTTAGTCTAAATAACTCGTTAACGGATTACACAGCGGTAACGGCATCGGTTATTACGCGGACACCATCATCTTGGCAAAATCAAGTGGTGATTAATAAAGGGGCGTCTGCTGGTGTTCAAAAGAACATGCCGGTTATGTCTGGCTCTGGTTTAATTGGCCGGGTTGCCGAAGTTAATAAAACCAACTCGAAAGTGGAATTAATCACCGATAATAATGACTCTGCTAATCGCTTTGCCGTTTCAATTACGACGAAGTCTGGCAAGACAGTTAATGGTGTTCTAAGTGGGTATAAGGCCGCAACTGGTCAAATTACCATGAATAACATTACAACCAAAGCTAAGATCAGCAAGGGTGATAAGGTCGTTACCAGTGGTTTAGGTGGGCTAACACCCAAGGGCTTGTATGTGGGGAAAGTTGCCAAGACAACTGGAGATGACTACGGGTTATCCACGAAACTCTACATTACACCAGCTACTGATCTCAGTGACCTAAATATTGTGACGGTTGCTGTGACGAAGTCGTAGAGGGGGATTAGTCGTGTATCGATTATCAAAGTTACGCTTTGGCTTCCCCATCGGCTTATTCTTTTGGTTATTGATAGATGGGACTGTTAGCCAAGTTTTTAGCGTTCAGTTATTTCGAACACCATCAACCATGGTTAGTCATTTAGTGGTGTTGTGGTTAGTGTGTGGCGCTATTTTTGAAGCAGATAGTGCTCTTTCGATGCCGTTGGCGCGATGGGCAGCAGTGGCGGGGGCCGTATTTGATCTCTATTACACTGGGATCTTTGGTCTATACGTCTTTATTTTTCCGTTGGTCATCTACATGACGCGTCGACTAGTGAGTTGGATTCGACCGAACTTTTTGAGTGGTCTCTTGGTCTATTTCATTGACATTACAGTCGTGGAAGCCTTGGGGTACTTAGCGAGCCGGGCGATGCACCTCAATGATGCCTCGGGAAATGCCTTTTTGGTGAATACTTTAGGGCCAACACTGGCGTTTAATTTGGCAATGTTTGTCATCTTATATTTCCCCATTCGTTGGGTGTATAATTGGTTAAAATAGGTGAAGGGAACGAACACTATGCAGGCTGCCGTATTACGCGGAACGCAAAACGGCTATGACTTGGTCTTAAAGCAATCAGCGAGTCTGGACCAGATCTTGGTCGATTTAAAAGCATTACTAGAAAATCTCAAGGTAGATCCGCAGGCGTTAGCAGCGTCGAAAGTCTCGTTGGATGTTTTGACAGAAGATCGAATTTTGACGGCGGATGAGAAGGCTCGAATTGAGCAATTGATCGCCCAATATCCGCGATTTGAAATTCATAAAATTGCCGCAAATGTTATGACGATCGCTGATGCGGTTCAGCTACGTGAGCGTGAAAATGTTCATCTCCTGAGTAAAGTGATTCGTAATGGGCAGGAGGTTGCCATGACTGGTGACGTTCTGTTCTTAGGCAAGATTCATGAAGGTGGTAAACTGCGGACAACGGGGAATATCTTCTCAATGGGGGATGTCGCCGGGATTTTGCAAGCGGGGTATCCCGATGATGAATCAAAATTGATTATGGGAAACTTACAAAATGCCCAACAGGTTCGAATTGCTGAGCAGTTTGAGATTGTTGAACCAGGACAATTGAGCGACTCACAACAAACAATTGCCCACGTCAATGACTTACACGTGTTGACGTTCGGTAAATTAGCGAACTTGAAGAAAATCAATCCGAAGTTGTACAACCAGATTGGAGGAATTTAATAATGGGAAAAGCAATTGTGATCACCTCCGGTAAGGGTGGCGTTGGTAAAACAACGACGAGTGCCAACATTGGCACGGCTTTAGCCTTAATGGGTAAACGGGTGTGCTTAATGGACCTAGACATCGGTTTACGGAATTTGGACGTGGTTTTAGGGCTGGATAACCGAATCATTTATGATATTGTGGATGTGGCGGAAGGCCGGGCTAAATTACCGCAGGCGTTGGTTAAGGATAAGCGGTTTGATGATAAGCTTTATTTGTTGCCAGCTGCTCAAAATACCGATAAGACAGCTTTGGAACCTGAACAGGTCAAAGAAATTGTGGATGAATTAAAGCCAGAATATGACTATGTTTTGATTGACTGTCCAGCGGGAATCGAACAGGGTTTCATGAACGCAGTTGCTGGTGCTGATGCCGCGATTGTCGTAACGACGCCGGAAATTTCAGCTGTCCGTGATGCCGATCGAGTTGTGGGATTACTGGAACAACATCCCCTGACAGAAGCACCACGGTTGCTGATCAACCGTATTCGCCGCAATATGATGCAAGATGGGTCAATGATGGATATTGATGAAATCACGCACCATTTGGGCATTGAACTCCTGGGAATTATTTTTGATGACGATGCTGTCATCACGACCTCTAACCAAGGGGAACCGGTTGTGATGGAAACTGAAAATCCGGCTGGTCAAGGGTATCGGAATGTTGCCCGTCGCTTGGAAGGCGAGACGGTGCCTTTAATGAAGATTGAAGAGCAAGAAGATACCGGTTTTTGGCATCGAGTTAGCAGTTGGTTTCACCGCGGCTAAAAAAAGCACTTGACAGTTTCCAATAAAAATCGTAGGATACTGTCAACGAAAGAAAAAAGACAGTGAACAGAAGAGTAGTTGAATTAAGGGTCATCAGAAAGCTTCGGTTGATGGGAAGAAGCGGTCTTAATTTGGCGAAACACATCTGTGAGTTGGCCGTTTGAATGAAGTAGAATGGTCCGGGTTAGCCCGTTATCGCTGGAGTTGCTTGCAACTCGCTGAGGTTGACGCAGTGATGTGTCAACAAACAGAGGTGGAACCACGATGTGATCGTCCTCTTAGGTCTTTGGACCTAAGAGGACTTTTTTATTTCACCGATGAAATCACAGTGAGAAACGGGGAACTCCGTGAGTCGGCGTGACGTGAGTTCGTCGAAAGCATGAGGTGGTACCGCGTTCAAACGCCCTCTTGAGATTTCAATCTCAAGGGGGCGTTTTTTAGTTGTTAGAAGGAGGAGAATTAGATGCACTACGTAAATGAGATTTTACCATCATTGGTTTCTGGAACGGGCATGACGTTATCCATTTTCTTTTGGACGATTATTGTGGCGATTCCATTAGGAATTTTAGTCGGCTTGGGAATGACCACGCGGTTTAAACCCTTGACTTGGTTAATTAATATCTATGTGTGGTTGATGCGAGGAACACCCCTGTTATTGCAATTAATTTTTGTTTTTTACGGGTTACCGATCATTGGGGTTGTTTTCCAGCGTTATGATGCGGCATTATTTGCTTTCATCTTGAACTATACGGCGTACTTTGCCGAGATCTTCCGGGGTGGGTTACAGGCTATTCCAGTGGGACAGTACGAGAGTGCTCGAGTGTTACGACTGACTCGGTGGCAAACGTTACGGCGAATTGTGATTCCTCAAGTGGTCAAAATTGTTTTGCCATCAATTGGAAATGAGGTTATTAACTTAATCAAGGATTCTTCACTGGTTTATGTTATTGGCTTGGGTGATTTATTACGAGCAGGTAATGTTGCCATGTCGCGTGATGTGACCTTGGTACCGTTGGTTCTAGTTGGTGTGATTTACTTGCTACTCACGGCGGTTTGCACGATTGTTTTGAAACGGTTGGAAAAACACTATAGTTACTGGCGTTAATGAAAGGATGGTCACAGTATGTTAGAGCTTAAAGGAATTACAAAAAAATTTGGTAGTAAGACCATTCTGGATAATCTGAACTTGACCGTAACGGATGGTAAAATCTTAACCATTGTCGGGCCCTCAGGCGCTGGTAAAACAACGCTACTACGGTGTATCAGCGGGCTTGAAACGGTTGATAGTGGTCAGTTCTTGCTGGATGGACAGCCTTTTGATCCAGCAACTAATCGGGACAATGACGCAGTAATCGGGGTTGTTTTTCAGGATTATCAACTTTTCCCTAATTTAACAGTCCGACAAAATGTGACGTTGGCTCCCACTATGGTGCTCAAACAGTCAGCGGCTGAAGCCAATGAAACGGCTCAAACTTTATTGGCACAATTGAATTTAGCTGATCAGGCTGATTTGTACCCATATGAATTGTCCGGTGGGCAGAAGCAACGGGTTGCCATTGTACGGGCCTTAGCGATGCGACCTAAATTGTTATGCTATGATGAACCAACGTCGGCGTTAGACCCAGATCTTCGCCGCGAAGTGCAACAGATTATTGTTCAACTGCGAGATGAGGGAATTACCCAGATCGTCGTGACCCATGATATCCCATTTGCCGAAGCAATTGCGGATCAGATGTTACGGGTTGAAGCCAAGAGTTAGGAGGGTGCTTAAATGAAAAAAGGATTACGAATTTGGGCACTCTTAGCCGTTTGCATTGGACTAAGTGGACTTTTGGCGGGCTGTCGAACCGTGACCCAACGAGCTAATACGGCGGATACTTGGTCTAAAGTTAAGCAGCAAAAGAAAGTAGTTGTTGGATTAGATGATAGCTTCGTGCCGATGGGGTTTCGGCAGAAGAGTGGTAAGTTAGTCGGGTATGATATTGATTTGGCCCGGGCTGTCTTTAAACTGTATGGCATCAAGGTTGATTTTCAAACGATTGATTGGAACATGAATGTGACGGAGCTCCATAATGGGACGATTGATTTGATTTGGAACGGTTTTTCAATCACACCGCAACGCCAGAAACAAGCGGCTTTCTCTGACACGTATTTGTATAACGATCAGGTCTTAGTGACACTGAAGAAAAATAAGATTAAATCCTTTGCCGATATGCAAGGCAAAGTCTTAGGGGCTCAGACCGGATCGTCGGGGGCCAATGATATTGACACGTATCCGAAGTTACTGAAGAATCGGATTAAAAATCACGAGGCAGTTACTTATGATTCCTTTACGAATGCCTTCATTGATTTGAATGTTGGTCGGATTCAGGGGTTGTTGATAGATAGTACGTACGCCAACTATTATATTAAGCACCAGGCTCACCCTGAAAATTATCGTGTCACAACCGGCGCACTACCCAAGGAAAAGTTTGCGGTGGGAATGCGTAAAGGTGATGTGACAATGCGGCACAAGATTAACGCGGGGTTAAAGCGGTTGGCGGCTAACGGGACGTTAAAGAAAATTAATGAAAAATGGTTTGGTAGCAACGTTGACACGCCACTATTAAAATAGATCAATAAACACAATGATGCCCAGCTTGTTGGGAAATCATTGTGTTTTTCTGTGGTCGGTTGCTTGTATTTATGTCGTGGTTCCCTTAAAATTAAACACCGATTAGTATTTTACTAGAGGAGGCCATGACGCGTGCACGTTCGCATACGAGATGGGGTAACACTGGATTTGTTACCCACGAAAAAATTTAAGACAATTGGCATTAAAGTGGACTTTGTCGCACCCTTACAGGCGACGGCCATTACGGCTCGGGCGTTGCTGGCCCAAGTGTTGGAAACCAGTACGGCCGAGTATCCAACCCAAACAGCATTAGCGCGTCAGCTCTCACGATTATACGGTGCCAGTTTTGGGATCAGTGTGGTGAAGTTGGGGACTAAGCACGTGATTCGCTTGACGTGTTCCGTCGTTGATGAACAGTATTTAGAACAATATCAGGATACGATGCCCTTATTTGAACGTGGCATGGCGCTACTACAGGCCGTTTTATTCGCGCCGTTATTACCCAACGGTAACTTTGATCCCACAACGTTTACGCAACAACGCCAAAATTTGTTGACCGCTATCAAGTCGTTAGACGATGATAAACAGTATCTGGCCAATCGACGGTTGCAGGAACTCTTATTTACGGGACAACCAGCGCAAGCAATGAGTGCTTTGGGTGATGTGACAACGTTAGGTGAGTTGACTGCGAATGATATTTTGGCGACTTATCACGAGATGTTGGCGCACGATGCCGTTCACGTGGCGGTCATTGGCAATGTAAGTGAGAAACGTGTGACAACGGCATTAGCGGCTTGGCCATTGGCGGAGCGACTTGAACCAACGACTGAGCCCTACTATCGTTGGACGGCTCGCTCGCAGGTTCAGGCGGGAGACGACGAGGCACCAGTTGTGCAAGCTAAGTTAAATCTGGCTTACCAGTTACCGATCTATCGGTCAGATGCTGACTTCTTACCGGCAGTTGTCTTTAATGCGGCTTTCGGTGGCACACCGCTGTCGTTGCTGTTTACCAATGTTCGAGAAAAAGCCAGTCTAGCCTATTATGCTAGCAGTGATTACAATCCATTTACTGGTGCGTTGACGGTGCAGACCGGGATTCAGGCACAGAATCAAGAGCGGGTGATTGCGATTGTGACGGAGCAGTTGCAAGCCCTTCAAGCTGGTAAATTGTCGGCCGAACTTTTGGCCGAAGTTAAAGCAAGCTTATTGAATGCCCGACTTGCCAGTTTAGATAGTCCGCAACGGCAATTGACGGGAGCCTTAAACAGTGGTTTAACGCATTTGCAAGAGCCTTTAACGCATTGGCAGGAAAAATTGGCGCAAGTGACCGTGGCTGACGTGCAACGTGTAGCGCAGCAAGTTAGTCTACAGGCAACTTATTGTTTACATGGAAAGGAGACCGGTGATGCTAACGAAACACGCGTATAGTCGTCTAGGCGAGACGGTGTATCAAACCACACTCGAAAATGGTCTCAAAGTTATCTTGATTCCTAAGGCCGATTTTCATAAAACTTTTGCGGTTATGACCACAAACTATGGTGCCATTGATAATGAATTTGTGCCGCGTGGTCAGCAGCAGGCGGTCCGGTTCCCTGATGGCATTGCCCATTTTCTGGAACATAAATTATTTGAAAAAGAGGATCACGATGCGTTTGATTTATTTGGACAATATGGCGCAAGCGCGAATGCCTTTACGAGTTTTACGCAAACTAGCTATTTGTTTTCAACCACGAATCACGTTCGAGAAAACTTAGATATTTTGCTAGATTTTGTCCAAGAACCGTATTTCACCGCGGCAACTGTGAACAAGGAAAAAGGGATTATCGGTCAAGAAATTCAAATGTATGATGATGATCCAGGGTGGCAAAGCTACTTTGGCATGATCGGCCAGTTATATCCACGCGAGCCGCTGCACATTGATATTGCGGGAACCGTTGAGTCAATTGCCCAAATCACGGCGGATGATTTGTATGCGGCCTATCAGACATTTTATCATCCGAGCAATATGAGCTTGGTAATCGTTGGTCAATTGGAGCCAGAAACTGTGCTGGCCTGGATTACGGCTAATCAAGCACGCAAAACGTTTGGACCTAATGAGCCCATTCAGCGCGTAGCATCACCGCAAACACCCGCGGCTGAAATTGTCCCCCAAACGACGCGGCATCTAACGGTCACGCGGCCAAAGGTTAGCATTGGACTGCGGGGGTACGATGAGGTTCCCGCTGGTCGCGCTGGATTGCACTATAGTGCCGCTGTGTCATTAGCATTGGATCTATTATTCAACGACACGGGTGATCACTATTTACGCTTATATGATGCTAACATTATTGATGATAGTTTTGGCTATGACTTCCAAGTCCAACGGGGCGCACATTTTGCTCAACTAGCAGGGGACACGGATCATCCGGAGACCTTTGTGAGTGAATTAACGGCAATTTTAGATGATGCAGCAGCGCAACTGGTTGCGGCTCAGGAACAATTTGATCTCGTCAAACGCGAGGCAATTGGCCGTTTGATTGGTGCAATTAACTCGGTTGAGGCAATTGCCAATCAGTATGATGGCCCCTTGTTCGGTGGTACGACAATTTTTGATGAACTGACGATTTTGGAGCAGTTGACCTTTGCAGATGTGCAACAGGCCTTAGCGGCATTTTTAGCGGCTAGTCAGCGGACGGTCTACACGATTCTGCCGTAAACGGAGGTTAAGAAACCGTTAAATCCTGAATTCTAGGTGCTGTCGCTGAAATTGAGGCGGTGCCTATGCTATACTGCATATAGAGAAATTTTGAACAGGTGGAGAATTAAATCATGAGTGATAACAGCAAAGTAACTTTGGGAAAGACGCTGCGGGATGCGCGAATTGCTAAGGGGTTTACCTTAGATGATTTGCAACAAGCAACTAAGATTCAAAAGCGTTATTTGATTGCGATTGAAGATCAGAACTTTGATGAGTTACCCGGCGATTTTTATGTTCGGGCCTTTATCAAGCAGTATGCTGATATGGTTGACTTGGATGGTGCTGAGCTGCTGAAACAATTTGACAGTACGCTTCCTAGTACACAGACGCAAGAATACGTTGATAAGGTCAATGAAAGTAATCCAGAAACCCGATCACAACAGCGTAAAGTTGATGATCGTTATGTTCAGTTACGCCGGACAATTCCCGTAATTGGCATTGTCATTGTGGTGTTAGTGGTTTTAGTCGGAATTTGGGTGGCGGCCGCGCATAATGGTAATTCAGGCACCAAGGATAATGTTGATAGTAGCTCGGTTAGCGTTTCGGGTAGCAGTACCAAGACGAGTAGCAGTAGCAGTCAGTCATCTTCTTCAAAGAGCTCTTCGAAAAAGAAGGCGGCTAAGACAGCAACCTTTAAGAAACTGAGTTCAACGACGTCTGGCTCAACTTGGGAACTAAAGAATGCGTCAAGCAAGCCAAAGGTTAGTTTGTCAGCTACGAGTAGCGCTTGGATGTCAGTAACAATTAGTGGGGCAACAACTTGGCAAGGGACTTTGTCGACATCAACCTCACATTCGTTAACGATTCCAAGCTCAGCCACGAGTGTGACCTTTAAGTTTGGTAATGCACCGGCAACTAAGGTAAAGATTGATGGCAAGAGCTTTAACTTCAACTCATCAACCAGTACCAGTAGTGCATCTAGTTCAAGTACAACCACGTCTTCTCAAGTACAAACTGTGACGTTGGAACTGAAGTAACCAGAAAGCGGGTCGGTCCGTTGCGACCGGTACGCTTTTTTATTTATAAGGAGGAATTGTTGTGAATTTACCCAATCGTCTAACTATTGTTCGAATTATTTTGATTCCCATCTTTATTTTGTTACTGGTTTTGCCTTTGAATTGGGGAACGGTTACGTGGCTAGGAACGGCGATTCCGGTTGCGCAAATTTGGGGCGCCGTTGTTTTTGCGGCGGCTTCGATTACTGATTTCTTAGATGGGCAGATTGCACGGCGGCAGCATCTGGTAACGAATTTCGGCAAATTTGCAGATCCGCTGGCAGATAAGATGATTGTTATGACGGCTTTTATTTTGTTAGTCTCGATGAACACTGTGCCAGCGTGGGGAGTGGCCATTATCGTCTGTCGCGAACTAGCCGTCACTGGTTTACGGTTAATCGTGGTTGAAACGGGTGGTCAAGTCTTAGCAGCAGCTTGGCCAGGTAAGATAAAAACCACGACTCAAATGGTCGGGATTATTTTGCTATTATTGAATAACATCGGCTTTAGTACGCTACACTTCCCAATGGCGTTGACATTCTTCTACATTTGCTTATTCTTCACGATTTACTCGGGAATTGATTACTTTGTTCAAAACCGACAAGTTTTTGCGGAATCTTCAGCGGAATAAAAACTAACGGGAACTTTTTGCGGAAGTAACTAAGGCATCATCGGGAGGGATTCAAGTGCAAGCAGAAATTATTGCGGTTGGTACAGAGATTTTACTCGGGCAAATTGTGGATACGAACTCTGCCTTCATTGCGCGCGAACTGGCGGAAGCTGGGATTGAGGTGTATTACCATTCTCTAGTAGGTGATAACGCAACCCGGTTAACGGCTGTTGTTGAACAAGCCCGTTCGCGGAGCGATTTAGTGATTATTAGTGGGGGATTAGGACCGACCAAAGATGATTTGACAAAACAAACGGTCGCTCACTTGTTAGGCGTAAAGTTGGTTGAAGATGCGTTGGCAATGGCTAAGATTCGTCGCCGGTTTGCTATCAATGGCCGTGAGATGACGCCTAATAATCGCCTACAAGCTTTATATCCAGCAGGCAGTCAACCCTTAGCAAATCGGACGGGGTTAGCTGTGGGAGCTTTTTATCAAGATCCTGATGGTGCGGACATCATGCTATTACCGGGACCACCAAGTGAGACTGAACCCATGTTTCGTGAGCAAGCCTTACCCCTGCTGAAGCAAACATATCCACGAAGTGAGTACTTGTCTTCACGGGTACTTCGGTTCTTTGGCATCGGCGAAAGTCAATTGGTCACTCAACTGAGTGATCTGATTGACCAGCAGACTAATCCGACCATCGCTCCTTATGCTAAAGTTAATGAAGTAACGTTACGTTTAACCGCACAGGCCCCGGATGAGATGCAAGGGCAACGCCTCTTAGATGACTTAACGGCGACGATTAAGGCCCGCGTAGGGGATTATCTTTATGGTTATGGTGATGATAATTCATTGGCGGCAGTGGTGGTTCAGACACTAATTGACCGTCAATTGACCATTACGGCTGCTGAGAGCTTAACGGCCGGTCAATTTCAAAGTACCTTGGGAAGTGTTCCCGGTGTTTCGGCGGTTTTCCCTGGTGGTTTTGTCACCTATGCGGCCAGTGCCAAGCATGACTTATTGGGAGTCTCGCAGGCCACGATTGATCAAGATGGTGTGGTTAGTGCGGCCACAGCTAAGGAAATGGCATCACGTTCTCGAGAACGGCTGGATACTGATTTTTCGTTGAGCTTCACAGGAGTTGCTGGCCCGGACGCCTTGGAAGGCCAACCGGCTGGAACAGTCTGGTTAGGTTTAGCGCAACGGGGACAACAACCACAGGCAAAACTGTTACATTTGACGGGTACGCGATCGGCAATTCGGGAACGGAGTGTCTTGACCGGGTTGGACTGGTTGCGACGAACATTGCAAAAAGTAAAATAAAAAAAGGGGAACTTTTGTTCTGCTTTTGCTTGCTTTTTAGTTAGTAAACCCGTATAGTATTACTTGAATATTGATCCATTAAGGAGGTTCTCAATGGCTGACGAACGACAAGCGGCGCTGGATAAAGCGCTGAAGAAGATTGAAAAAGACTTTGGTAAAGGCTCGATTATGCGATTAGGGGACAATAGTAACCTCGAAGTTGAGACCGTACCATCAGGCTCGTTAGCACTTGACGTTGCCTTGGGTGTCGGCGGTTACCCTCGCGGACGGATTGTAGAAATTTATGGTCCAGAATCTTCTGGGAAGACGACCGTTGCTCTGCACGCAGTTGCCGAGGTCCAAAAACGTGGTGGAACAGCCGCCTATATTGATGCTGAAAATGCGTTGGATCCAGCCTATGCAACGGCATTAGGGGTTAACATTGATGATTTATTGCTGTCACAGCCAGATACTGGGGAACAAGGCTTGCAAATCGCTGATGCCTTGATTTCCAGTGGTGCGATTGACATTGTCGTGGTTGATTCCGTGGCAGCCTTAGTGCCACGTGCTGAAATTGAAGGCGAAATGGGTGATGCTCACGTGGGTCTGCAAGCCCGGTTGATGTCACAAGCCTTACGGAAGCTATCTGGGACTATCAATAAAACGAAGACAATCGCGTTATTTATCAATCAGATTCGGGAAAAAGTTGGTGTGATGTTTGGTAATCCAGAGACCACACCAGGTGGCCGGGCACTGAAATTCTATGCGACAGTGCGGTTAGAGGTACGACGGGCCGAACAGATTAAAGATGGCACGGATGTTATCGGTAACCGGACGCGAATCAAGGTCGTTAAGAACAAGGTTGCGCCGCCATTTAAACGGGCCGAGGTTGATATCATGTACGGGCAAGGAATCTCACAAACCGGTGAATTGCTCGACATGGCGGTTGAAAAAGATATCGTTGATAAAAGCGGTTCTTGGTATTCTTATGGTGAAGACCGAATTGGTCAGGGTCGAGAGAATGCTAAACAGTACTTGGCAGATCATCCAGATATGATGGCCGAAGTTAATCAACGTGTCCGGGCTGCTTACGGTGTTGGCGATGAAGAAGCCGCAGCGACTAAAGCAACTGAGACGAAGACTGATGCGCCTAAAGACAAGGATAAAGGGAAGACAAAGGCTAAAGATAAACCGGCCGATGTTACTCCTGGTCAGATTGAGTTAGCACCAGACAAATCAACTAAATAATCATGACCAGAACCTCTAAGACCGACTAATCGATCTTAGAGGTTTTTGACAATCTTTTAAATTTAAAGGGCTCTTTGTCAACGGGTGTTGATGGAGGATTTATGTGGAACTTCGTTCACTTGCGAACGGGGTTCCTTTTCTTTACTCTGATTTTAAATTCAATCTGAATACGAAAAACAAAGTTTTTCC
>NZ_JBNIIX010000015.1:0-61268 GCF_050106635.1 Levilactobacillus sp. LN180102 | reverse complement strand
ATTGTTGTTACATTTTTAAAAGCGAATTGACTTCGCAAATATTGTTTGGGTTTGATTCTAAAATCAAACCGCCCTACACATATTTGGTTTGTCGAAACAATGTTCAGTTTTCAAAGGTCTACCGAGTTATCAGAAGCAAGCGCTCCGTGACAACTTTTAAAGTATATCATGTCGTCTAAATCATGTCAACATCTTTTTAAAACTTTTGAATATATATTCAACCGGTTGGCTGAGATATTCGGATGCTTGATGCCTTTCGACAACATAAATCATTGTATCAGTTGCTGTTTAACGCGTCAAGCATTATTTTCAAATTGTATGACTATTCAGCAATTTATTTTTTATGCATTTCTGTCGTTCACAGCAACAGGTAATATCTTACCAAGCATCCCGTCTTAGGTCAAGGGAAAAATAAAAAAATAAAGGCCCCTCTTTAGGAGGAGACCTTTTCTTGATCTAAACGTCGTGACGCTTCCGCTTTCCAACCGGATAGTCGGTCTGCAATTGGTTTAAAACCAATATTGATTCGATGATTCGTCCAATAGTGTCGATGCTGATGTGGTAATGTCTCCTGATTAAAGTCAACATGTTCCAAACACCTTAACGACAAGCTAATCTTACCTGTAAACTCATCGATGTCTAAAATAACAACATCCACCTCTTGGTTAACTGCTAGATAATCATGGATATCCTTAACATAGCCACAATGACATTCTGAAATATGAATCAGTCCCTGGCGATGACCGCCAAGACTGACAAAGGCCCCATAAGGCTGAATTCCGGTAATATGGCCAGTCACCCGTTGGCCAATCTGAAATGCCATGCTACCGTCCTCCTTCTTATAGTAGGTTTTTGATTAGTCATTTTCTTGAATCTTCACTTTATCCATTGTTACAGGCGTTGCTGGCTGATCACTAGCATCCGTCTTGACCTGAGCGATGGCATCGACAACATCCATTCCCGAGATCACTTGACCAAAGACTGTGTGGCGGAAGTCCAACCATGGCGTACCACCATTCTTATAGGCATCAACGATTTCATTAGGGAAGCCAGCATCCTTCATTTGGCCTTGCATTTGTTCAGTCATGTCCTTATCTTGCACAATAAAGAATTGACTACCGTTAGTATTCGGACCAGCATTGGCCATTGACACGGCACCACGCAAGTTATAAAGCTCTTGTGAGAACTCATCTTCAAATGGTTGTCCCCAGATACTTTCGCCACCCATCCCAGTACCAGTTGGATCGCCACCCTGAATCATAAAGTTAGGAATAACTCGGTGAAAAGTTAAGCCATCATAGTAACCAGCCTGAGCGTGGGTTACAAAGTTTTCAACCGTCTTTGGTGCTTGTTCGGGGAACAGCTGCAGCTGAATAGTCCCCATCGATGTCTCAATCGTGACTTGTGGGCCCCTGGCGTTAGCCAAATCAATTTGTGGAAACTTTGTCATAATTATCCTCCATATCTTTTCAAACACTATCTTTTATCTATTATCACCGCCAGTCAACAAAAATGCAACCGACGCAGTCGGTGTTATACTGAAATTAATTAACTAATAAAGGAGATCCCTCATGGCAAAACCAGCAACTGCTTTAAAACAACGTACTATTGATCTACTCAACCAGCGTGGTGTCAATTTAGAAGACATAGCCGACCTGGTTATTTTCTTACAAAAAAACTTCATTAAAGACTTGAGTCCTGAATTAGCCTTGGATAGTGTCCAAACCGTCCTAAGCAAACGAGAAGTTCAAAATGCCATTATCACAGGTATCCAACTAGATATTGCAGCTGAAAATCACACACTCTTGGAACCCCTTCAAACCATTGTTGAACGTGATGAGGGTCTTTACGGTGTTGATGAAACCATGGCGCTATCCATCGTCGATATCTATGGGTCAATTGGCTTTACCAATTATGGTTACATCGACCGGGTTAAACCGGGAATCCTAGCCAAATTGAATGCTCATGAACCCGGAATCATTCACACTTTTTTAGATGATTTAGTTGGAGCCATTGCTGCCGCAGCTGCAGCACGATTGGCCCATGACGATCAGGGGGAACAAGATACCCCCTTTAAGTAATTCTCATAATTTCATTAAGCTTCACTGATTCTGCTGACAGTGAGGTGTCTTCTGACTTACACTATGGTCACTAAATTAAAATGTATAAGGAGAACCTTAATGGGATATTTAATTGATTTTGTCCTTCACATTGACAGTCACTTGGTCAATATCGTCAATACCTTTGGCGGCTGGACCTATATCATCTTGTTTGCCATCATCTTTATCGAAACTGGTGCGGTTATCTTACCATTTCTACCGGGTGATTCGTTACTCTTTGCCGCTGCAGCTCTAGCGGCTAATCCCGCTTATGGCCTAAATATCTGGCTTTTTAGTGGTCTATTCTTACTCGCAGCTGTTGCCGGTGATTCCCTTAACTTCTATCTTGGTAGCAAGGCGGGCGCCGCTCTGTCGAATCATTCCTGGTTTGGCCGTCTGATTAATAAAGACAAATTGGCTCAATCGGAAGCGTTCTTCCGTAAACACGGGCCCCTCGCAATTTTCCTAGGCCGCTTCATGCCAATTATTCGGACATTCGTTCCGTTCACTGCGGCAGGCTCAAAGTTTCCGTATGGCCGCTTCTTAACCTACAACGTTAGCGCTGCTATCACTTGGGTCTTTATCTGTTCCGGTGGTGGGTACTTCTTTGGTAACATTCCGTTTGTGAAAGAACACTTTTCCGCAGTTGTTCTGGGAATTATCATCATTTCACTGATTCCAGCCATTGTTGGTTGGCTAAGAGGTCGACACCCTGCAACGCCCAATCGCGTTCCTGAAGACGATTAAAATCGTGCCAAGTCTTAGTGACTTGGTTTTTTGTTTACAAAAAATTAAGGCACCCCTATTTTCCGATTGCTGCTTCAAAACTTACTTTAAAGTGAACAAGATTAAAGTCCTTGGTGTAAACAACTTTGAACCGCATCGCTTGTCGGCCAGTCATCACAAGACAGTCGCTCAAGTCATTCTCCGCTGGGATATTCAGCAAGACATTCTACTTGTCGTTAAATCGGTTAAGCCAAAACGCCGCGCTAGTAATGCCGCCGTCTTTGACTTTAAGTTATCGCCTGAAGATATGCAGCGGATTGACGCCCTCAATGCCGACTTACGCGTGGGACCCAACCCTGATGAATTTGATTTCTGACCTAGGAGGTTACATCAATGGATTTACATTTAACCGGAAAAACAGCGCTTATTACGGGCTCTACTAAAGGTATCGGCAAGGCCATTGCAACTGAACTGGCTCGTGAAGGGGCCGATGTCATTATTAATGGTCGCCAAGCTTCGGTCGTTGAGCACGTCGTACAAGAACTCACTACGGACTTCCCAACGACCCATCCCCGTGGAATTGCTGCCGACATTGCCCAGTCGGCAGACCAGCAAAAACTCTTTACGCAAGTCCCACAAGTTGATATTCTCATTAACAATATGGGAATCTTTGAGCCTATGGCCTACCAAGAAATTACCGATGATGTTTGGCGTAAATTCTTTGACGTTAACGTTTTAGCGGGTAATGCCTTAGCTAAATTTTATCTTCCCAAAATGCTAGCTCAAGACTTCGGTCGGATTATCTTTATCGCCAGTGAAGAAGCCATCATGCCTTCTGGTGAAATGCCACAATACAGTATGACCAAGTCCATGAACCTCTCCTTAGCTAAAAGCTTGTCAAAATTGACCGTTGCGACACACGTTACCGTGAATACCATCATGCCAGGATCCACCCTTACCGAGGGTGTTCAAGCTATGTTGACCACTATGTACGCTGACAGTGGTCTACCACGGGATCAATGGGAAGCTGATTTCATGAAAAACCATCGTTCACGCTCCCAAATTCAACGCTTGATTCGACCAGCTGAAATTGGTCGATTTACTGCCTTCGTGGCCAGCCCAGATGCTAGCTCCTTTTCCGGTGAGGCCTTACGTCTAGATGGTGGCTTGGTGCCAACAATTATGTAAGGCACTAGTCCTATAGCTAGTTTTTTCGGTTGACTTAGCTCGCCACTCATGCGATACTAGTCGAGGTGCCAAACCACGGTGAGGGTACGCGATCGGCGCGCAAGCGTTCCGAAGGTCGCCGCACCTCACCATTGCAGCATAACGGTCAAACGTTGTGCTGTTTTTTTGTGAATTTTTTTCTACATAATAAAACTAGGAGTGCCCCTCGTCATAGGGGTCACTCCTAGTTTTAATTTGACTATTCAGTTCGATTTTGCAGTTTAGAATGGCGCAAACCATAACCAAAGTAAACCCCAACTCCCACCAAGAGCCATAGCCCCACGGAAATCTTGGTCACGTTCGGCAACATAATAATAAAGTAAATGCTGGCTACCCCAGCCAAAATAGGTAGAAATGGGTACAATGGCATCTTAAAGCCATGATTTTCAATATCGGTTCGTCGCCGCAAGGGAATGACCCCAAAGGAAATAAAGGCAAACGCCAGCAATGTTCCCGCATTAATGAGCGAAGCCAATTCTGTCAGCGGCACCAGTCCCGCAAAGAACGCCTGCACAACCGTTGCAACAATAATGGCATTCTTGGGCACGGCACGCTTAAAACTAATCTCACCCATACGAGCTGGTAACAAGCCATCACGCCCCAACGCGTAAACCAGCCGAGAACCGCCAAAGAACATGGTAATCATCGACGTAAAAATACCGATTAATGCCCCAATGGTAATCAACTTATTCCATGTATTCAAGTGAATAAGTTGTAACGCATAGGCGGCCGGATCATCCACATTTAGTTGCCGATAATTAACAATCCCCGTCAGAACTAACGAAAAGGCGACGTATAAGATAACTGATACGACAACGGTTCCTAAAATACCCCGAACAACATTTTTCTCCGGTTCAATTGTTTCGGCTGAGTTAGCGGCTAGCGCATCAAACCCAATAAAAGCAAAGAAGACAGTTGCCGCGGCCGTTGAAATCCCACCTAGCCCCCACGGTGATGTTCGGAACTTTTGCGGATAAAATGGGACATAGTTCGCCGACTTAATGTAAAATACACCAACTACAATAAATAATATAATAATTGCAACTTTGATGACCACTGCCACATTCTCCACGCGTTTAGATAACGTCGTCCCGTGAACAATAATGAACGCCACAATGAGCACGATCAGCGTTGCTGATAAATTGATCACGCCACCTTCCATCGGCCCTGCCTGCAAAGCTCGCGGCAAGTTGAGACCAACAGCGTGTAAAATATTATTATTAAAATACGCTGCAAACCCGGTTGCTTCGGCGGACACCGCTAGAAAATATTCCAAAATCAAGGCCCATCCTAGAATCCAGCCCACAATTTCGCCATAAACGACAGAACCAAATGAATAGGCTGACCCAGCAACTGGCATCGCTGAGGAGAATTCAGCATATGCCATCCCAACAATTCCAGAAACCAGTGCGGCGAGTAAAAAGGCCACGGCCACGGCGAGACCAGCGTGCAAGGCCGCCTCATGCCCAGGAAGAATGAAAATTCCCGTCCCAATCACGGCACCAATTCCTAACGCTACCAAATCACGTGCACGCAGCGTCTTGGATAACCGAGCATCTGCTTTCAAATATGTTGCAATTGACTCTTTTTTAAATATGTCTTTCATAACCCACCCCTATAAGTAATCATTCTGCCACGAATCTTTTAACTGTAATCTAATTAAGTTGCCATTTCAACCCCATTTTATGGTTAATCCCCCTAATTAGCAAATAGCGTTGACCGTTTAAGACCATGAACCCCCAAATTCTCAAAAAAAATGACGCGCCCCATTAAAGGACGCGTCATTTCCTTTATGCAATTAATCTCGTCGTTTCAGCTCATACCAGCCATAGCCACCAATACCTACCAGGATGAGAAGTACCCCTCCAACGACTTGTAGATCTTGACTGGTTGTTCGTTGCTCACCGGTCTGTGGCAGGCTATGTCCACTAGCATAAACCGCACCATTACTGTGACCCATTCGATGTTCCGTTCCCGTGCTTGACGGCGTCATCCCGGTCGACATAGTCCCAGTTGGGGCACCTGTTCCCGTCGAAACCGAACCATTCGTAGTCGCTGTTACCACGTGTTTAGGTGTCACTCGGCTTGACGGTGCTACCTTTGGCTTAACGGTTGCTACCGGCGTGCTAGGCGTCTTAGGATGTCCCGGCTTGGTCGTAATAGGCGTACCTGGAGTCGTCGGATGCTTTGGCATCGTTGGTGGTACTGTTGATTTTATCGGCTTAGTTGGCTTTGCCGGTGGTGTCACACCAGGCTTGGTTGGAGGCGTGACACCCGGTTTTGTCGGCGGTACCGTGGTTCCTGGATTTTCGGGTTTCGTCGGTGGCGTGGTCCCCGGATTGCTAGGTTCCGTTGGATTCGTAGGGGTGCCAGGCTCCGTCGGCTCAGTTGGTGTGGTCGTTCCCGGATTACCCGGCTCCGTTGGATTCGTTGGATTTTCCGGTTCCGTTGGCGTTGTCGTCCCTGGGTTCTCTTTTAAGGGATCGTCTTGCGCCGTTACGCTCACCGCGGCCGTCTGATTAGCAACAATCGTAAATGTCACTGGCTTTTCGCTCACTTGATACCCACTGGGTGCAGCCGTTTCAATAAACTCATACGCACCTGGCTCTAATTTTTCATACGTAATTTTACCCTGTTCGTCTGTCTTTAATCCCGATGCAACGACCGTTCCATCGGCCTTTTTCAACGTGTAAATTGCACCCGCTAAGACCTTACCTTCTGGGTCAGTTTTGGTTAATACAACTGAACCAGTGGCCGTGTTTGGCTGCGTACCGCCACCAGTTGCACCACCGCCCCACGCAATATTAGAATCACTCTTTTGACCATTAAACGAAACAGAGTTTTCCCACCCATTTTGATCAAAATTCGTTGGTGTTGTGTCATAGGTTACTCGAGTAGCATTGGTCACACCGGGAACCGTGATGGTTAGTTGACTACCACTAACTGCTACACTAGGCGTTACATTTGACGATCCCACAAAGACGCCAGTTGGCATCAACTGCCCCCGTTCTGCAGTAGCCGAGCCCTCAACATACGTTTGGCCAGGTCCCATGGTATCAGTTAACACCACGTCATTTGCATCTTTACCGGCTTGTGTAGCATAAATCGTCCATCGTAATTTGGTCGGTCGCCCTTGCGCATCTGACTCAAGAATAATGCCTTGCTTTGCGATCTTATTACTCTGCGCATTATCCCCAGAACTTTCACCAGCTCTAACCGCGAAAGTCAAAGTACCGGCACGGTTGGTCGCTATTGTCCCCAACAAATCTGAAAATGTGATAATCCCGCTGGTTTCACCTGCCTTAATTGTGAAGATCCCAACCTCTCGACCAGCATCATCTACAATTGAAATTACCATATCATTAGCCGCATACATCCCACTTGGCAAAGAAACAACCGCCGTATCACCACTTCTTACTGGTATACCATCTCGAATCCCCCATGTATAACTCACCTTATAGCTTTGACCATTGGTTACTTGACCACCAGCAATCGGGTTCCCGTCAAAGTCAGTTACCTTGGCATCACTACCCGTTAACCCGATAATCGGAACCGTATCAGCTTGAGCCGATATACTTTGCGTCAGAAATCCTCCTGCTAACAAAAAAGTCAACGCGACAAGCAAGCTCCACAGAACTGTGCGCGTTTTTCGTCTCATGTTAACACCTCCTCCAAAAAACAAAACCGACAACTTACTTCCTAACGCTGCCCACACTATACGCGAAAATGATGGGCTGTCAGTAAATAACCCATTCGAATGGTTAATTTTAGCTAGTTCGTGCCCCAAACTAGCTAATTTCACGTTAAGTTCGTTTACAAGCGGATTCGTTGTGGTTCCACCGTTGAAGCGGCTTCGTTATTCTATAGTTAAGAAGCAATGGTCGTTCATTGATTCAAGACAAAAAGATGAAACCTAGTAGCCAACTAGATTTCATCCTTCATTGTGGTGCTTTCTATTCCGCTCAATACTTTTGTTTCGCCCTAGTCAAGGTTAGCTGGGAACATCATCAAGTGACCACGTTAATTCGCCTTGATAGTTTCCAGTCGTCGCGCCATCGTCGATTGAAAGAAACATCCCTGTTTGGTGGTCCCAATCATCGGTAACGCCATAAACATTATGGTTTTTCGCCTGTTTTTTAGTCGTTTCGTGCGTCACAATTGGCGTCATTTCTTTTTCAATTGGCGTTTTTCCTTCGCGAGTCGCATAAACGGGCTTGCCAAGTAAATGATCGCCCACCTCGTTAACAAAGGTCGCAGCTTTCACACTCAAGCGCCATTTAGAACCAGCGCCTCGTGTATCTTGCACAGACAATTCCCAACCATCACCACGTTTTAATTCCTGGCGTTGACCAGTCAGTTGTTTCGATTCAAACGACACGTCACTAGGCGCCGTTAATTCTAAACAGCCTGAACAAGAAATCGTCACTTCTTCTGCATTTGACCGTAACTCACCAGAGGTCGCGACAACTTCAATGACATTATCACCCTTTTGTAATTGGTTAGCCTGTAGCGTAACCTTAAACGTCCCATCTTCAGCCACTTTGATCGGTTCTTTTTGAACCTTACCGTTAATAGTTACGTGTACCCAAATTGGCTCATCGTGTGCAAGGGTAGCAGCACTATCTAAGTCAACTTGACCCGTAATAGTTGTCGCTTCATTGACGGGCAGTGAAAGATGTTGATCACTCGTGACCGTTAACGTTAATTCTTGACTGGGATTAATAACAAAGTCGGGTGTCGTTAACTCACCAATCATCACGTTAGACGTGTATTTACTAGTTGTGCTAGCGACCTCACGCCGATCGTCCACCGCAGCGGCGCGCCCCGTAAATCGAATACTAGCCGTGGCAACATCCTTATTTAGCTTCTCTGCCAAGAAGACATTAATTGATTGGTCTTGGCGATCATCAAGGGAAATGTTTTGCACTTGCCCATTACTATACGTGACTTCGGCCTTATCATAATCAATATCCGTAGGGAGCTTTAAGTAGCTTTGAATATTCGCCCAGTTAGCTTGTTGCCCATCTTGATAGTTGAACTGATAGGATAGCTCGAGCTTATCCTTGGCAAAGACTTCGTCCCCCGCTTTAACTTCCTTCTTTCGCGTAAGATTTTTTAGCGTTGTAGTTGTCTTACCATCGATAAGGTCTGGTGCTTTTTCGAAGACCACTAATTGATTGGAGGCAAACTTAGTAGTTGTCGTACCGGCAAGTCCCCAACGAGCTTTGCCATTTCTATCTGGATCAATCGTGTTAACATTAACATTAACTGTTTGTTCCCGACCATTAAGACGCTCTCCAGTCTTCGGATCCTTATCATCAAAAACATAAGTCATCTGACCGTACGAATTACCTTCATGATTAGCCGGTTGCCACTTTAATGTTAAATGTCGCCACTGACCGTTTGACAAGTAGTTACTATTGCTTTTATCACCAATCATCCCAACATGCTGTATGTGATAGTAGTAATGCATCACGTTTATTGGTGTATTTCCAGTCCAAAGAACCCCAGAGTCAACGTGCTGTATGAAACTAGCACTACTTCCGGGATGATTAGAAGCAATGTGGTCTCCAACCTTACTATTCTCAAATTCCAAATCAAACGAGTCCGCTTGACCTGCTGCACGCCCCCCGCTTTTAATGTTCTGATGTGTGTCGAACTCAAGTGCCCAGCTATTTTGAATACCTCGCTTTGCTAAGCCAGCGGCCTCTCCTTGTGTTCTAACGGTATCTGATGGCCAGACTCCTAAAGTTTCTCCTGGGACACTCCCTTTTTTATTCAATTCCGGCATTGCATTCACACCCCGCGCATCGTTGTGTATAGCAAATGCCATTCCTTCACCTGAGGCTGAGTACTGGTTCCCAAAATATAACCACATTGATGTCGTTTGCGGCTTAGTTAGCTCAAATTCGCTGCCATGCTTGGACCAAATAGAGGCATACTCGCTTTGATGCCGAGTCATTGAGACAACCTGCCCATTTGGAACACTTGGATTATTCCCGGAAACAATCTCGGCCTTACTTCTATTTTGGCTATCCGTTTTTTCTGTTGTCACAGCAGCATCTTCCCCATCCATTACAATCCCCATGGGGGCTGTTTCTAACGCCTTCTTATAATCGGCCTGATTAATACTCCCTGCATCCGCTGCCTGAGCAGTCATGCCACCAGTACCGACGGCCATCAAAATCGCCCCTGCACATATCCACTTCTTTAACACCTTCATCCCTCCGATAATTAGGTCATTTTATTTTCAAACGTTCGCGCCACTAGTCAATGACACCTCAACTTTTTTGATCAATTTCATTTGGTATAAGAATATTCATAAAGACGGTTTCATTCATCACATAACAAAGGGTCTGTAGCGTTTGCGACAAGCGCAAACCGGCAGGCCCAACGAGTCATTCTTCATCACAGGTTCACTGTGACCCAACGTTCTATGAACAACAATCTCCTCCTTATTTGTTACTGTGGCGCGTTGCTTAACTGCCAAGTCAGATTAGAAACATACGATCCTGGTAACTGACCAGCCGGAACTGACAACTTGAAATCACTCAAAGCGTACTCTGTATCCCAAATGCCCAGACCACCTTTGACTGGTGCAGACAAAACTAGTTGATTTTGTCCATCACCGCTCAAGGAAACTGCACTCATCGCTGGCTTAGGTGAAGCGTTATCTGCATTAGCCGGGGCTACCCCAGCCGCCGCAAATGATAGCTTCGCGCCATATAGCGAATTGTTGGTAGCCGAATCCGTAAATGCCGAATTCATTACCTGAACGTTCCAGCCACTGGCAATCCCATCGTTGGCCACTTCTAGATCGGAGTCTACTTTAGCCGCCTGAACGCTGAGATCCGTTGAGCCATTAGGCGTTGCATTACTCCCAAAGTCAATATTTGGCACCTTACTTAATGTCAGTGACGGGTTAGTCGTTGTAAATACCGTCGTTGCTTGACTGTCTTTAGGTGTCAACGTCGCACTAGGACTTGAAGAACCAGAACTTGAGGAACTACCTGCTGCTAATGCTGGTACTGCGGCCGCTAATCCTAAGCCTAATCCGACTACAGCTAAACTGCTTAACCAAATTTTTTTCATTTGGAGAGCCATAATCCACACTTCCTTAGTTAAATCTAGCCGTTAACAGGTTTATACACATTTGTTATCATACCGATTGACAACCTACCCCCACCACAAAATTTAAACCGTGCCGACCACTCTGTTCGTCAGCGTTCAAACTAACGTCACGTGGAGTAACCCTCCACTTGATTCACGAGTATCATACTCACTTCCGCCTTAAAAAACTAGTCAAAAGCCGGAGTTTCGTATCTATTCACTTAGTGATGGTAACCGCTCACAATTTATTTTTAATAGCCTTTTACCAACTGATTGATTGCGGGGGCCACTGATCATTCCCAAAAATCGTCACTCCTACTGGTGCCGATCAGCCCTAGAAACTCCTGAATTATCGTGCGGTCGCCACTGCTATTCTTAACAAATCATTCATACGCACAACTTAATGAGTTTAGTTAAATTATCATCCTCCCCATTATCTTTGGCCCTTTAATCAAACTAAATTTAAGATAACTGATTGCTCAAGAATCAACGTTTCTCCTTCGAAAATCTCCCCAGCCCGTTCTACCCCAAAACAAAAAAAACGTCATTCATTAATGAATGACGTGCCGTTAAATACTTATTGATGCCCTAATTAAGCTTGGTGAATCGCGTGTCTACCACGCCAATACAGCCAGCCTACACCCAGTTCAAATAGAACAAACGCTAAGATAAAGCAATGCAGAAAGAATGTATCCGGTAACGCGTTAATAATTGGGTCCAGATCCGGATCAAACAGCCAATCATTATTTCGGAACAGGACTTGATGAAAGGCAATGAAGAACCCATTAAAATTAATCGTCAACATCACACCCAAAAATACAGGAATGACCGCCGCCACTTGGGCCGGTCGAATCAGTCGCCATTCCTCACCCCGCTGATGTAGTTGCCGTAAGAACCAGCCAGCCGGAATGATCGACAACACTAACACGATATGATTAATCAAAAATAATCGTTTAACATCTTCAAAATGAATCATGCCGGTAAAAGAAGTTGGAAAGTTGGTCATATTTAACTCAGTCACCCACGGCAATTCCAAATAGCGTAGCAACTGGTAATAATTGTGCATAATCCTTGTCGGTGACATATTCACGAGGTGCGTAATCCCTAACCAGTGAATATCGAGTCGATATAGCCAGAATGCATTGATCGTTAAGGTTATCGTTAGCGTTAGTAATGCTAAAAATAACGCCGTGAAACCACTCCAACGGTTTAACCTAGTCACGTGGTCCCACCTCGAAATCCCATCGATCCAGCGCACTTACGGTGTAGGTCGGCTGAATCTTTTGCTGGGCAACTTGTTCAGGAGTCGAGACACCCGTATATGTCAACAACGTATCCACACCGGCATGAATGCCGGCAAGGATGTCGGTTTGATAATTATCCCCAACCATAATGGCTTGGTCCGCCGCTATTCCTAATTGGTGCAATGCATTTTCCAACAGAATCGGTTCAGGTTTACCAATAAAGATCGGGTCCGTTTGGGTAGCATACCGCACCAAATCAACCAGTGCACCCGCACCTGGCATTAGCCCCCGTGCCTTGGGAATATTAGAATCTGAATTCGTGCCAATGAAGGTTGAGCCACTGCGAATGGCAAGAATTGCCTTAGCAAATTTTTCATACGTCACATCACTATCTAGCCCAACCACAACGTATTCTGGATGTTCTTCATCCACCGTAAATCCTTTAGCCGCCAGCGCCTGATGCAGACCAATCTCGCCTACCACATAAACAGTTCGCTTACCGGTAGCCCCTGCACGTTGATCTAAATAATCAGCCGTTGCTAGACCAGCCGTATAAACATTATCCGTGGTGACGTGAATATCGTGATTGTCAGCTAGATTAGCCACCACATCAACCGGAAGTTTGGTCGTATTATTCGTTACGAATTTGAACGGAATTTGTGCAGCCTGTAGCCGTTCTACAAAAGCCTTCGCCTTAGGGTACCGTTTAGCCCCAGCATAAATGGTGCCATCCAAGTCGATTAAATAAGCTTGATACTTTTTCACTGCAACCGCTCCCTACTCTTCTTCCTTTTTTCGAATGGTAAAATGTCGCCGACCTTGACCACCCGTTGCGACGGTCACCGTCTTAGTTGCCGTTGACGTTGGCTTAACCGTCGTCCGCCGTTCTTCCGTGTATGGATGGGTCGTATTCCGCCGCCGATGCCGAGACCGCCGCCGATGGTTATTATTCGCATGACTGGGCTTGTCTCCGGCAGTATCCGCCTTAACTGCTGGTTGTGCAGCCGTTGCGGTTGTTTTTTCAACTTTAGGGCCATTGGTATTACGCCGACGTCGATTTCGCCGCGGTTTGGGTGCTGTTTTAACGTCTAAATTATGCAGGATAAAATAAGCACACCCAAAGTTACACATTTCATATAAATAATCCTGAACGGCTTCAATCTGATTTTGTTTCGCACCGGAACGCTCTTCGGCATAAAATCCCTTCAAGCGAAGTTGTTCAAATCCCCAGTCGCCAACAATATAATCGAATTTACTTAAAATCGTACTGAACCGGGCCGCAAACTCCGTAAAGTCAAAACCGTCACGTACATTAACGACCAATTCATAAGGGTGGTTATTAATCGTCAAATGTGTTTCATCCACCCGCACCACTTCAGCGGCTGGCTCGCGGGTTTCTTTTTGTTGGGCAACTAGTGCCTCCAAATCTTTGCGATCCACCGTCGTCATCCTCTCATTTGTTAAGTTAACGGATAGTGCCGCGCCAAGTACTGTGCGAACACTTCTCGTAATAAGTCGTCATATAAAATTTGGTTCTTACCAACAATCGAAATTGTCGGGAAAAACGGAATAAACAGGTAATGATCTACCATTGCAATGCGATATTGACGGGTAGGTGACAAGGGTTCACCGCGCCACGTAACTTGATGAGTTACCGCATCATAGGCCAGACCTAGGTAATTGAGTTCGCCAAAGATTTTACCGCGAAAGCCCATCCCTTTTTGTGGGAACCGACGTAAAAATAACCGAGCCAGCTCAAATTCTTGGACGAGCCGCCAAAGATCATAACCACTTAGTGTCACCGTCATTACGTGCATATTGTGCGGTAATAACTGATGCAGTTGATTTTGATTAACCACACCACTGGGCAAATCTTGTAGAAATAAGCCAGCGTTCAATATGGCTGCTTGCGTACCCGCATATTCCGCAATAGCATGCAGCCCTTCACGGACCAATCGGGGTTGTCCAGTGGGATCGGCTTCCATCGCTGTCGGTAAATTAGCGACTCGTTGCTCAGACAAGATGGATTCTCCCAGATCTTGTAAACTCGTAATCTCAGCAGTATCGCCATCCGCAACCGGTAACGTTGCCGTTTCCGTTACACTAGCCACCGCTGATTTCACCTGATGATCCGGTGTGATTGACAACTCAATCTTACCGATATACCGCCCAAATTTGCCAGCTGCTGCTAGTAAGCTTTGATGATCATGTTCTCCATGTGGCAATAAGTGATGCGTATGACTGCCGATGATTACCGTAACCTGTGGAAACCGCTTGGCTAGTAAGCGATCGACATCCAGCCCAAGATGGGACAAAAGCACACAGACATCGAACTGGCCAGCGAAGCGATGTAAGAGTGCCGCTAAGGTCGGTTGCACGTCTAAAATCTGCCACCCGGCCAACGGATAGGTTAGATGATACGGCGCCGTCAATCCCAGAACTAATAGCCGCGTCCCAGCCGCCGTTGTTAACAAGCGATGATCAATGGCCCAGTCTGGTAGTTCATGGGTGTCTGGTATGCGTAAGTTACCCAGGATCACTGGAAAATTCGCATGGTCGTACAGGTGGTCTAATTGCGCCCGCACAAACCCCAGTCCTTCATTATTCCCAATCGTGACACCATCATACCCAATTTGATTCATTAACTGGATATTTTGCTGGCCATTAGTCGCTTCACTAACTGGATGTACCCGGTCAACGTGATCACCCAGATCAAAGGTGTACACCGTTGCCCCATCGGCCATCACTTGTTGGCGCGTTGTTTTGAGATACCGCCGAATGCGCGGCCAATTTTCAAAATGCGAATGCAGGTCATTGGTGTGCAAGATTGTTATCCGTTCCATCATCTCATTCTCCTCTTAACACTGCTTTTAATCCTACGGCATCCAAACGGAACGGTCAAGCGCTATTGTTTTTCACGGAACTCCTGAGCCTTACCCGTGACCATCTGTTCAATTTCCGTTGGTGAAAACGGCGTACCAAATGGAACACTGGTAGTCAAGTACCGTTGTTCCGGTGTATCAACACCAACGTTAATATTTTCTTTAACCGGAACAGCATAGTGATGAATGTGCCCGTGCAAGTTAATAATCTGATTAACAATCCCCAACATCATCGGATAATGCGTTAAGTAATATTGCCGATGATCGTACTTAATCAATGCTCCCACATCATGAAAGGCAAATTTGGGTTGACCATGGTCACTAAAATTATGGGCCGCCAAGTATTTAAATAACGCTCGGCTATCATGATTGCCCTTAATCAATTCTAAATGACCATTCAGTTGCGATAAGACATTGAAGACCGCCTCATCGGACTTGATGGCTGGTTTCGTAAAATATAGGGCAATGTCGCCCAAGTGATAAACCGTGTCCGTTTCAGCCACACGGGCATTCCAGTTATCAATAATGGTTTGATTCATTTCATCAACACTGGCAAACGGTCGTGGTGCAAAGTCGCTATCACCTAATAAATCTTTGTGGAAAAAATGCGTATCTGATGTAAAGAATTGCATCTGCTGAGCCTCCTTTATAACGTGTCCAGTGGTTGTTTGGTCGTGGGTGCGGGGAAAGCTTGGTCTAACTGTGCCAATTCTTCCGCCGTTAAGGTTAACGCGCCAGCAGCGATATTTTGCTGCATGTGAGCAATCGAACTCGTTTGGGGAATTGCCAAGGTCTGGGGTTGACGAATCACCCAAGCTAACAAAACTTGATAGACTGTGGCGTGATGAGCTGCCGCAACCTGCTGTACGATTTCGTTAGTGGTCAGATGATGCCCCCAGACATCCCCCTGAGCAATCGGTGAGTAGGCAATCAACGGTAACTGATGGGCCCGCTGCCACGGGAGTACATCATATTCCAATCCACGACTCCCCAAATGATAAAGGTCCTCATTGGCCGCCGCTTGATTGCCACCCGGGAGTGACCACAGTTCGTTAAGATCCGCCTGATCAAAATTTGAAATTCCCCAGGCACGAATCTTGCCCGTCGTTTGTAGCTGCTGCAAGGTGCTTACAGTTTCAGCCAAGGGGACAGTGCCCCGCCAGTGATACAAATATAAATCCAAATAATCCGTGCGTAACCGCTGTAAACTGGCATCTAAACTCACAGCCATTTTTTGCCGTGACGCATTTTCTGGCAAGACTTTAGAAATCAAAAATAAATCTTCTCGTCGTTCATTAGCCAGTGCTTCGCCAACCAGAGATTCAGCACGGCCTGCGCCATACATTTCAGCCGTGTCAATGACCCGGGCTCCGGCCGCGATTCCTGCTTGAATTGCCGCAATCTCTGCCGATCGTTGTGCCGGTTGATCGCCCATATGCCATGTGCCAATGCCGATAGCCGGAACAGTTTGTCCCGCAATGGTCAATTGCTTCATCTTTAACGCCTCCGTTATTTACTTATTACCCCTATCCTAGCACTTCCCCCTATTTTTCGCTGGTTCCAATCCCTTATCTAATCAAAAACAGGATCGGGTATGCTCACCGATCCTGTCCTTGATTAGTTTGAAGTTTTATCAGTTTGCGGCCGGTTGTCTACAGCTTGTCGGTCATGCCAAACTTTTCCAACACTGAGTGCGACCAGCCAAGCCACTGATCCCATTAAGGCAATCAATGTATCCGTTCGGAACAGCAAGATGATCGCCACCATCGCCAGAAAGGCTAAAATAAAATAATCACTCCACGGGAAGAACGGCATCTTAAAATCAGTCGTTAAGCCCTTGGCTAATTGTTGCTTTTTATATTTTAGATGCGCCACGACAATGGCTCCCCAGATAAAGAGAAAGCAAGTGGTCGCAATACTAGAAACAAATGCAAAAACATGCCCGGGAATAATAAAGTTCAAGCCAACTGAAATAGCAATAACCAGCGTTGAAAATCGCAATGCATGAACCGGAACTTGCGCGTGCGACAATGTCCCCATTCGCCGAGCAAAGGCCCCTTTACCTTGATACGTCAGCGAAAATAGCATCCGGCCGGTTGTAAAGAGGGAACTGTTGCAGGCCGAAGCCGCCGCGGTCAATACAACGAAATTAATGACGGCCGCCGCTGATTGGATGCCCACGTTCTTAAAGACTTGAACGAACGGACTACTAGTTGGTGAGACTGCGGTCCACGGGTAAATACACATCAACGCCAATAGGGAACCTAAGTAAAATAAAATAATCCGCATCGGAATCTCATTAATCGCCTTAGGAATAACTTTTCGTGGGTTAGCCGTTTCTGAAGCGGTCATCCCGACCATTTCAATCCCCACAAAACTAAAGAGAACCATTTGAAAGGATAGAAAGAAGCCCTTAGCGCCGTTAGCAAAGAAGTGCCCAGTAGTCAGGTTAGCTACACTGGCATGACCCGCCGGCGTGGGAAAATGAACCGCAACCATGTAAGCCCCCGCCAAGATCAGCGCAATAATAGCCACCACTTTAATAATGGCAAACCAAAACTCCGTCTCGCCAAACGCACTAACGGTAACAGAATTAAGTGTCAGCAAAACACCTAATAAGACAACTCCGATGACCCATTGTGGTAAATGAGGAAACCAAAATTGCATGTATTGTCCTGCTGCTGTAATTTCAGCCATTGCAATCGTAATCCAGCAAACCCAATAGGTCCAACCGGCAACGAAGCTCATATTATCGCCTAAATAACGTTTAATGAAATCAATGTAGGAATGTGCATCTAAGTCCGACAGTAACAGTTCACCGAGCGCGCGCATTAATAGAAAACACATCACGCCAGTTACTAAGTACGCCAGTAAAATAGCGGGTCCTGCCAAATGAATCGACTGCCCGGCGCCCAGAAATAAACCAGTTCCAATCGTGCCCCCCAGCGCGATGAGCTGAACGTGGCGACTTTGAAGTCCCCGCGAAAATTCTTGGGTTTCATTTGATTGACTTTTTTTCATCTTAATCGCCCCTTTGTTGAAATACATTATACACGGCTGATAGATTAACGCTAGCGACCACCTAATGGCATTTTTCCAGCCAAGACGGCCTCAACCGCGGTATAAAAGAATTTCATTCATCTTATACATATATAAATGATACTTGTTCAACTTTAGGTGAAAAAAAGACACGCTGGCTTTCTGCCAACGTGTCAGTCAATCGATCTTATTTCCGTAACCGCTCAATATCACGGACAATCATTAATTCCTCATCAGTTGGAATTAAGAGTGTCTTAATCTTTGAACCTGCCTTACTCAAGTCGCGTTCTACGCCACGAATGTTGTTCTTTTCAGAATCAACACCAATTCCAAAGTAAGCCAATTTATCCGCAACCTCTTGACGAATGGTAATATCATTTTCACCAACACCGGCCGTGAAGACAATCGCATCGGCACCACCTAATTCGGCTAGGTAAGCCCCAACGTAACGCACAATCCGGTTGATGAACATGTCCCGAGCTAACTTGGCCCGTGGATTCTTAGCTTGAACCTTTTCCAGGTCTCGCATATCAGCTGATACACCAGAAACACCCACTAAGCCTGACTTCTTATTCAGAATGTTAATCATATCATTGGGCTTTTCAATGTTCAGCTTTTCCATCAAGTAAGCGACTAATGAGGCATCAATATCCCCAGAACGGGTCGCCATTTCAATCCCAGCCAATGGCGTGAAGCCCATGGATGTATCATATGACTTGCCATCCTTGATCGCTGTAATTGAGCCACCAGCACCCAAGTGCATCGTGATTAACTTCAGGTCTTCTAATGGCTTGCCCAACATTTCAGCAGCACGATGGGCAACGTAACGGTGGCTTGTCCCATGGGCACCGTACTTCCGAGCGCCGTACTTTTCATAGTATTCGTAAGGAATGGCATACATGTAATTTTCTTGAGGCATTGACGTATGGAATGACGTGTCAAAGACCGCCACGCTCACCACGTTAGGCAAGATCTTCTTAAAGGCCTTGATGCCCATGGCTGCAGCTGGATTATGCAGTGGCGCGTATTCTGCCAAGTCTTCAATCTTTTGTAAGACATCGTCATCAATGATGGCTGAATCTTTGAATTCTTGCCCACCAGCAACGACACGGTGACCCACACCCGTGATTTCATCAAAGTTTGTAATAATCTTGAGTTCAGTCAATTGGTCTAACATCAATTGAATAGCTTCGTTATGATCGTTGATATCTTGATGAGTTTCGTACTTTTGCCCATCACCATACTTGATTTCAACTAACGAATTACCCAAACTAATCCGATCAATGGCGCCTTCGGCAATAACTTCTTCTTCCGGCATCTGGAATAGTTTGAACTTTAATGTTGAACTTCCGGCGTTAACGGCTAATGATTTTCCCATGTAGTAACTTCTCCTTTTATTGACGATCCGTCAGTAGGTTTTGTTCTTCCCACTCGACGATTTCTGCGACAAATTTCTGAAACGCTGACTGATCCTTAAATGATGGGAACTCACCCAACATCACCTGCTCAACTTGCTTGGCATTAGCGCCTGGCTTTTGTAAGAACAAGATTGCCTTTTGTGCATTCGCATTGGCAAATAACTCACTTGGCAAGTTCAGCAGTCCTTGTAGATAGACATTATTTGGCAACCATTTCAACAAGCCCTTGGCCGCCTCAGTTTGAAACAGTTGAGTTGGTACCAAGAAAACACCAATTCCACCCGGCGTTAGCTGATTAACTGCTTGTTCCAACAATAGGTGGTGAACGAATGAGTGGCCTTCGGTAGCATGCGTTTGAAAGTTAGCCGCATTATCATCGATTGGATAATAACCAATCGGCAAATCAGCCACAATCAAGTCGCTGGCCGGAACCAGCAATTGTTCCAAAGCATCTTGGTGAATGAGCTCAACCGGTAACCGTTGTAAATCACTCGACGTCTGCGCAATCGCTAGCATGGTATCATCATTGTCAACACCATACGCCGCAATCTCACCCGCAATCACATCTTTCAATTGCGCCAATACCGCTGTCAACAAATTCCCAGTCCCCACCGTTAAATCAAGCACCGTCAAATGTTGTTTATTCTTTTCTAAACGTGCAACCAAATACCCCATAATATACGCAATCGTATCTGGCGTTAGTTGGTGGTTGGCTTGAATGTCATCAACTCGAATTGCCTTTAACATGGCCAATTGAACGGCCCGGCGAACCGTAGGCGCATCAAAACTTTGCCAATCGACTTGCTGATAAAGCGCCGTCAATTTAGCCACAGTTGGTGCGTCTGGTTTCCCGTCTTCAACTTGAACTTGCCCGTTGAGGAGATTATCTCCCGTTTCAACGAAGGCATCTAAATAAGATGTGCTTAGCACTGCTTGTAAGGTGGTCGTCGATTCATCTAACACCTTAAAGAGTGCTTCTGTCTGTTCTTGTGACAGCACGCTTCGCCTCCTTGTGAAATTGACCTGATTCGTTGTATCCGCTATCTATAGTACCGATTTTTCGAAAGTTATTCAAGCAATCTTTGTGGCTAATCCTATTTTAACGGCTTTACAGCGGTATGACTCGGTACTTTTTTCACATGCTTGGTCGTTTGCTGCTTCAATCGTCGCGTGGCTTGGTTATACTCCGTGATTAACCGCGTTGTGCTCTCTCGCCGGGCAGCTTGACCACTGACAACCAGTACCACTAATAGACTAATCCCCGCTAAGAAGAATAGTGCCCACAGCGTTAAGAATCCTTGCCGCGTAGATCCAGTAACACGTGCTGTGATGGTAATCCCTCCTGTTGAATCGTCATTTTTACCAATCCCGAATAAGGTGTTGCCTGCCACTTAACCGCCACCACATGTTTCAATAATGGGTAATAACCTTGTCCCCGGCTATTGGTTAATTTTAAAATCTGGCGGTGTAATGAGACATGCACAGTCGTTTGCCGCTGTTGATCCCACAATTTGAGAATAGTTCCGGTCGTCGAGCAAAACTGGTATTTCCCAGGTTGCTCCAAAACCCGGACCGCTTGATACCAAGCAACTGGATCATGTTGCAAGGGGCGCACCAACCGGCGATCCGTCCCGGTTGCCAATAAGAACAGGCCGCTCGCAACGACTAAAGCTAGTACGGCTTCAATCAGCGTAAATCCATGACGATTCATGGCTGTGCCTCAGCCCAAGCTAGCAATACTTGATCATGCCGATATCGAGCCTGCGTCAACTGCTCCTGACGTTGCTGGGCCAAATGTTCCGTTGTCAGTAACACGTGTTGGGCCGTTGTCACTGTCAAAGCGACAATACTTAACGCTAATAAGGCATCTGGCAGTAACCAGCCTTGTCGCTTAGTGCCGTTTTGATGTTGCACCCACATAAAAAATCGCCCCTCCTAATTGAAATGTCTGATACCACCACAAATGATTGGCCGTACTGAGCCACTCAACCGTCAAGGCTGGCGCTGCACCGGTCGCTGAAATTCCCCATTCATACGCACCCCCCCGCCACTTCAACGATTTGGGTGGCGTCAAACGATGTAATTCATGGTAGGGTGCCATCTGATAAAGCGTCAGTTCACCTGTCTGGCGATTGATTTTAACTGCTACCGGCCGTCGCTGCTGTTGCGCAACCTGACGACCCGCTGTCCACATTTGCTGCCAAGTAGACCAGAAGGCACGTTCAGCCATTCGCTGGTATTGTCGATGGCTTTGCGTTCCAACTAAAACGGTTAAGCTCAAGGTAATGACTAAAACAAGGAGCGTTTCATATAACGTAAATCCCCGTCTATTTTGATTCATGAATCGCCTGGTCATCTTTGATATGAATGCCCTCGCGTTTGGCTTGGGTTACCTGTTGGGGGGTCAAATACTTAGCCGCTTTAAGTTCTTGAAAGCTAACGGTCTTCGCGCCCTCATGATCATCCAAGTAAGCCGTTACTTGGCCCTGCACCACCGTCAGCATGGCCCCACCGTGGATGTGTTGGGCATGGCGCCGCTGACCATTCAAGTTGGGCAAAATAATTAGGACCAATAGGGAAATAATAAATAAAACAATCGTCATCTCAATTAGCGTAAACCCTCGTCGCCGCTTAATCATGGTAAACCTCCTGTAAATTCTGATACATCGGTAACAGTAAGGTTAAGTAAGCGCCCACGACCATCACAGCGACCACCCCCAGTAAGATTGGTTGAACTAGTGCCAGTAGTCGTTCACTTCGCGCGACCAGCTCACGGTATTGCAGCTCACTATATGCTTGTAATTCCCGACCCAATTGTGCGTGTGTACTACCTTTTTGAAGAAAGACGACTAATTGGACCGGAATATATGGCTGCCCACGCAACCAGTGCAACGGCGACTGACCAGTCATTAATTTCAGCTCCAATGCCTGGGCTAACTGGCGTAACAGCGCCTTATCGGGTAACTGATTTAAAACGCGTAACATTTGTTTCACACTCAAGCCACTTCTAATCAGTTGACTTAAATTGGCCGTCAGATAATAAGCATAATATGCCTGAACTAGTTGACCAACAAACGGAACTCGTAAATACAGCGTTGCCAGCCGTAACCGCGGCTGGCGATGCCACCACTGCCAAGCTCCTACTAGTCCTAACAAACAGCTACCACCGAGTCCCAGCCAACCGTACCAACCTCCTTGATTGCCAATCGATTGAACCGCTAAGTCCCCCTGAAGCTGCGGTAAAATGCCCACCTTCAACGTCACAAATAGGCCAAGCATACTCACCAATAGCCCTAGTGGATACATCAATAGTTGCTGAAAGCGACGACGCTGGGTTGCTGCCAAACGTAAAAATTGGGCCGCTTGTTGCAAAGCCGGTTGTAGATCACCATGGGCCAGCGTCAATCTTAATTGAAAATACACATTGGCTTGTAAGTAGGGTGCCAACACGTCAATTAACGGTGTGCCCTGTTCCAATTGCTGTTCAATCGTGGCTAGGCTACGGGGAAATTCGCCGGCCACAGTTCGTAGAAACGTAATGGCTTGCTTCAAAGAAAAGCCACTGGCTAACTGATCCGCCAACAACTGGCAAAACCGGGCCTGTGTCGCCAATGACCACTTACCCGGCTTGGAAACTCGCCGCTGTTTTGGCTGTAATATGTCCAGACTGCGCTGCTGTTTCAAGTGCATGCCGCCACCTTTCTGAAACGGTTGTCGTTTCTTGCCAAAGATCTGATTCAGTCAAGATATCCAGCAAAACGGCCGGGCCCTGCTGGATGCGAGGAATTAGTCGCTGGTAGCAAGCGGCCGTTAAGACTTGTTGTAACTGTGTGGCATCTACTCCGAGATCTAATAACCGATTCACCGTTCCAGCGGCACTTTTGGCATGAACCGTACTCAAAACTAAGTGACCACTCAACGCTGCACGAACCGCAGCCTGTGCCGTCACGGCGTCCCGAATTTCACCAATGATAAATGCATCCGGGCGATGACGTAAGCCAACCTTAATCAGGGTATCATAGGCCATACCAGCGGCTTCATTGACTTGTAATTGAATAAATTGCGGTTCCTTGATCTCCACTGGGTCTTCAATCGCTAGGACGACCGCTGTCGCAGCTAGCTTTTGCGCTGTTGTGTACATGGTGGTTGTTTTCCCCGCACCTGTGGGCCCGGAAAATAACATTAACCCGCGTTGTTGCGCCAATTGCTGTAGAACTCCGGCCTGTTGTGGCACTAAATAGGCATTTTGCGTCTGCTGATAAGCGTAAATTAACCGGATTACGAGTGACTCCTGATGCGCATAATCCCCAACGGTTGAGAACCGCAACTCGACTGGGTATGGCTTATGCCAGGTCAGTGCGCCTACCTGTGGCCGGCGACGCTCACTAACCGTCATATTGGCATGAAATTTGAAGTAAGCAATTAGTTGTTCCCCCACAGTCCGCGTCACGGTTTGCCACGTCACTACTCCCGTGACGCAACGTAAGCGAATTTGGAGTCCTGCTTTCACAGGCAAAACGTAAAGATCACTTGCGCGCTGCTCAATTGCCGTCGCAATCATTTGTTCAATCAACGTGTCGATCAATCTGCCTCACCTCCGGGTGCTTTTAGTTATCTCCGCAATCGCCATCGGTTAGCATTAAAATGCGTGAAAAAAAAAGAGACCCGCAGGCCTCTTTTTCTTCAAATCTTATTCAACACCTTCAGGCAACACCGCTGCTTCATAAATATCTGAAACATCATCGTTGTCTTCAAGTTCGTCAATTAAACCTTGGTATTGAGAAGCCTTAGCTTCTGGAACTTCGGTCGTGTTTTGTGGGAACATCCGCGCTTCAGCCGTATCCAAGGAATAACCCTTTTCTTGTAAAGCATCACGCACAGCCGTAACTGATGAAGGATCCGTATAGATCTTAAATGCGTCATCAGTCGTTTCCATGTCGTCTGCCCCGGCGTCAAGTGCGTCCATCAACATCGTATCTTCATCCGTATCAAGGTCTTCACGGAGGATCACAATGTAACCCTTCCGATCAAACATATATGAAACGGACCCTGCTGCACCCAGTGAGCCACCATGGTGCGTGAAGGCAGAACGGATAGCAGCCGCCGTCCGGTTCTTGTTATCCGTTAAGGCAGCAACCATGATTGCTGTCCCGGCTGGACCATAACCTTCGTAGGTGATTTCTTCGAACTTAGCGCCACCAACACCAGAAGCTTTATCTAAAGCCCGCTTGATGTTTTCTTTAGGCATGTTAGCTGCCCGCGCCTTGTCCATTTCCAAACGAAGTTGAGGGTTACCGTCGGGATCAGGACCACCTGCTTTTGCAGCTTGGTACAAATCACGTGAGATTTTTTGGAAAATTTTTCCACGTTTTGCATCCTGAGCATTTTTCCGGCCCTGGATGTTATGCCATTTAGAATGTCCTGACATCGTAACTCCTCTTTTCTAAAATTTATTCGAATATCCGTATAAAACAGACACTGTTTATATTAGCACTTACTCAACATTCATTCAATTACTAGGCCCATAAAATCGCTATTCATTTGAAATGTATAAATTTTTATAGATTTACCGTGTTATACGGACGTTACCGCTTTCATGTGCGAATAATTAGTGTATAAAAATAGATATATCAAAATAAAACTTGTATAAATACGCACTATCTATTATACTCGTTAGCAATAACAAAATTATTGAGGAGCTATTATATGAAAAAACACGTCATTTTAGTCCTTGCGTTACTACTGACGATGGTATTTGGCATGAGCACACTGACCACGAGCACGGCGCATGCAGCCACCGATAGTTCACTAACCAAGCTTCAAAAAAAGGGGACGTTGGTCATGGGAACCTCCCCCGACTACCCACCTTATGAATTTCAAGCTACTGTTCACGGCAAGACTAAGATTGTTGGAATGGACGTAGCAGTTGGTGAAAAGATTGCCAAGGATTTAGGCGTTAAATTGGTCGTTAAATCCATGTCCTTTGATTCTTTACTTGTGGCTTTACAAACAGGGAAAGTGGATATGGTAATCTCCGGGATGAACCCCACCGCCGCTCGGAAAAAAAGCGTTGATTTCACCCACACCTACTATCAGGGTGGCTATAGTATCGTCATCAACAAGAACGATAGGGGCATCTATAAAAATAAAGATTCCTTTGTCGGCAAGACCATCGGGGCCCAGACTGGTTCAACGATGTATAACGAATCTAAAAAGCAAACCTCAGGCACAACCGTTAAAGGTATGACGTCCGTTTCCGACCTCATTTTGGCCCTGCAAAGTCATAAGATCCAAGGGGTCGCCATGGAAAAGCCATCAGCTCAAGCCTACGTTGCGAACAACAAAGAACTGGCGGCGATTCCCAGCGATTTCAATCTAAATGCTTCGGATACGAGTGCCGCAGTCGCCTTCAAGAAAGGCTCATCGGCCCTCGTTCATGCAGCCAACAAATCTGTTGACCAGATTAAAACACAAAATCTAGTCAACAAAACTTACTTGCCAGCGGCTGGTAAGTATTTAAAAACTAATACCGTCAACACCAGTATGTGGCACTATTGGAAGGCTTTTCTAACTGGGGTTGAATATACGTTAATTATCACCGTTTGTTCCGTCTTCTTTGGTTTCATTCTCGGGGTCTTACTCGCCCTTGCCCGGATGGGTCAAGGTGGCGTCTTCCGGACCGGCTTACGTTGGTTAGCAACGGCTTACGTCGAATTTATTCGGGGAACACCCATGATGGTCCAGGTCATGTTCGTCTACTTTGGTTTAGGCCTCATCGTTAATTTGCCTGCACTGACCTCGGGGATTATCGCCATCTCCCTTAACTCTGGTGCCTACGTTGCTGAATACATTCGGGGAGGCATTAATTCCGTTGACGCTGGCCAGACTGAGGCTGCTCGTAGCTTAGGGATGTCCAGTGGTGCCACAATGCGTTACGTTATCTTGCCCCAGGCATTGAAGAATATCTGGCCATCATTGGGAAACGAGTTTATTACCTTAATCAAGGACAGTTCGATTGTTTCAATCATCGGGGTCTCCGAATTGATCTTCCAAAGCAATATTGTTCGGTCTGATACTTACCGTGGTGTTGCCCCAATTGCCGTTATCATGGTCCTTTACTTCATCTTGACCTTTACGGCTTCGCGAATTTTGAATTACTTCGAAAGGAGAATGCAACATGACTAAACCAATTATTGAGGTTAAAAACCTAGCTAAAAACTTTGGCAAAAACACGGTTTTAAAGGATATCACTGAAGACGTGATGCCTGGTCAAGTTATCGTGGTTATCGGCCCGTCTGGTAGTGGTAAATCAACCTTTCTTCGCTGTCTCAATCTCCTTGAAACACCAACCAGTGGTGAAGTCGCCTTTACCGGTGAAAATCTAACGACCTTAGATGCCAAACGAGTCAATGAACTCCGCGAACAAATGGGAATGGTCTTCCAAGGCTTTAACCTCTTCCCTAACATGAGCGTTCTCGAAAATATTAAGCTGGCACCCATGAAAGTCAAAGGTGTGGATGACAAGACCGCAACCCAACGAGCCCATGAACTTTTACAACAAGTTAATCTGGATGATCATGCCGACGCCTTCCCTAACAGCTTATCTGGTGGTCAAGCACAACGGGTTGCTATTGCCCGTGCGCTTGCGATGAACCCCAAAGTCATGCTCTTCGATGAACCTACTTCCGCACTTGACCCTGAAATGGTTGGCGAAGTACTCAATGTCATGCAAGATTTAGCGAATCAAGGAATGACGATGGTGGTCGTCACCCACGAAATGGGGTTTGCTAAATCCGTTGCCGATCAAGTCTGGTTCATGGCTGACGGCTACATCCAAGAAACGAATACCCCAGATGAGTTCTTTAGTCATCCCCAAACCGAACGTGCTCAAGATTTTCTATCAAAAATTTTAATTTAAAAAAAGCCACACAATTAGGAATTAACCCGATTGTGTGGCTTTTCTATTCACATCATTTAGGCGTTGCGGAATGTGCGATGACCCAATAATACAACCAAGCCAACAATTATTTCTGCGATACCCATAAAAATAATGACAGCCAACCCATTATGCCCAATCGTGGTGAGCAATGCGGCCACCGTTTGACTAGAACTGGTTACCACTAACGGTAACCCAACATAGCTCACCGCACCGGCTATAGTTGTCAACAGCCCGCCTAACGTTAATCCTGGCCCCAGACTAGCAAAAACGTGGTGAACACTTAACGCGTAAAAGAACGTCACGACTAGAAGTAATAACGTCGCAATCATCACCCACAAATTCACCTTCTGAGCGAATTGAACCTTGATTGCCGCTTGCTTCATCGCCGGGGTACCAAATGCCGCCTTAGCCAATTTTTCAGCCTGTTTCGCTATACGACTAATCACCCGATTAGAGGCCGTGGTGCCCATGGTAACCGCCTGACTACTAACCGCACTCGATAAATCAGCGTCATCCACTGATGTCGTGGGTGTTTGCCCATACAATTGAGCGACGCCCATCGCCAAATACGGTTGCGCCAGACTAGTTGTAATCGGTGACCCGGAGATCCCGTAACTTTGCAATTCATCATTTAATTGATTAATCACCATTTCCCCGGTTGTGGAACGAGAAACAACGCCGGCTGTGTACGTGGCATTAAAGATCGTAATCTTTAACCCTAGCGTCAAGGTCAGCAACAGGATTAAAAGCGCTAACCATCGAGCTAACGCTGGGCGCCGTTGATAAGAACTCGCCGACTGGGTTTCTTGTATCTCTGGTTCTTCAGTGGCATGATACCGTGCCATTCGACTATTGGCGCTCACTCCAGCACCTCCCATAAAGCAATTTCATTGTTTTCATTTTAGCACATCACCATTTTATCTGGGTTAAACTGACCTTAACCGTCTCTAACCTTAACCTTTTCCCAATTTTTGCCAAAATAAAAGGCACCGGTCCCCCGGTGCCTAGATATCACTTCGTTGAGCTCCGCTTCATTAACCCATAAGGTAAGATCACCGTGTTTTCCTCAACTGTTTCGTTATTCATCAGCTTCGTCAGCAACCGCATCGCCACCGCACCAATATCGTACAGTGGTTGTGTGATTGAGCTCATCTTGGGCCGAACCAGTTCCGTTAGCTTGGTATCGTTACTGGTAATCACTTCAAATTCACCAGGAACATCAACCCCCGCATCAGTCAAACCGTTCATTACCCCAGCGGCCAATTCATCATCACCCACAAATGCTGCCGTTGCACCCGCAGCAGTCAAGGCTGGTTCCAGTGATTGGCCCGCTTTATAGGTGTAGTCGGTTTCAAAGACCAACTTTTCATCATAGGTAATCCCAGCATCTTTCAATGCTTTCTTATAACCCTTTAACCGGTAATCATGATTGATGGCCTGATCCATTGGGCCAGAAACGAAGGCGACTTTTTTATTGCCGTGATCAATCAAGTTTTTAACGGCTTCTGCCACCGCCGCAACGTAATCAATGTTAACGCTTGGTTGGGCCTTTTCAGCATCCACGGAACCAGCCAATACAACTGGTGCCTTAGAACGCTTGAATTCTTCACGCAATTCGTCCGTAACCTGATTACCCATAAAGATAATCCCGTCAACTTGCTTAGCCATCAAGGTATTGAGCACTTGAACTTCTTTGCCACCATTTTCATCAGAGTTCGTCAAAATGATATTATACTTGTACATCATCGCAATATCATCAATTCCTCGCGCTAATGAAGAGAAATAGGCGTTCGTCACGTCAGGGATGATTACGCCCACCGTGGTCGTTTTCTTGCTGGCTAATCCACGTGCAACGGCGTTAGGCCGGTAGTCCAACCGATCAATAACTTCTAAAACCTTTTTCCGTGTGGCCGGTTTGACATTCGGATTGCCATTAACGACCCGGGAGACGGTAGCCATTGAAACTGCCGCTTCACGGGCCACATCGTAAATTGTTACAGTTTGTTTTTCCATAGCGATAGCCCTTTCTTCCTTGTTTTGATTTGTTTTCATCCGTTTTCAAGCAACTTGACCAGTATACAGAACCTCGCCGATTCGTGCAACATTGAAAACGTTTTCAAATCAAAGAATACCTTAATTTCATAGAATTTTCAAGCCAGATTGCTGCATATGGTATAATTAAAGTACTTTTTGAAGGGGTGAATTGAATGACGAAACTTGAACAAATCCAGCAATGGACCGCACAACACCACGCTAGTATGACTTATCTGAGCAATCCCAAGACCATCGAGTACCTGACGGGCTTTGGGAGCGACCCAATCGAACGGGTTCTGGCCTTAGTCGTCTTCCCCGACCAAGACCCCTTTATCTTTGCGCCAGCTCTTGAAGTCGAAGTCATCAAAGAAACGGGATGGCAATTCCCAGTCATTGGTTACTTGGATCATGAAAATCCTTGGGCTATGATTGCGGACCAAGTTAAGCAACGCCACGTGAACCCAGAACACGTGGCCATTGAAAAGGGTCAACTACAAGTTGCCCGGATGGAAGCCCTCGCAGCGCAGTTTAGTGCACCTAGCTTTGACCTTGACATCACCAGTTTCATTGAACACATGCGCTTGATTAAGTCTGCCGATGAAATCAAGAAGTTGGAAATTGCCGGTAAGTGGGATGACTTTGCCTTTGAACATGGCTTTGCAGCAGTGAAGGCCGGTAAGACGGAGCAATCAGCCGTTGCCGAGTTGCAGTACGCTTTGATGAAGGAAGGCATTATGGAAATGTCTTTCGGTAGCCTCGTTCAGGCCGGTGCCCACGCCGCTGAACCACATGGTGCCACTAACGATACCAAATTTCAAAACAATGAACTGGTCCTATTCGATTTAGGGACGGTCTATGACGGTTACATTTCTGATGCGTCACGAACCGTTGCTTTGGGGACACCAAGTGCTAAAGAAAAGGAAATCTACGACGTCTGTCTGGAAGCCCAATTAACCGCACAAGCCGCCGTTAAACCAGGGATGACTGCCGCTGAGCTGGATAAAATTGCCCGCGACATCATTACCAAGGCGGGTTACGGGGAATACTTTATTCACCGGCTCGGTCATGGCATGGGTATGAGTGATCATGAATTTCCTTCCATTATGGCGGGAAATGACTTGGTTCTGGAACCAGGCATGTGCTTCTCCATTGAACCAGGCATCTACATTCCTGGCGTTGCTGGGGTACGGATTGAAGATTGTGTTCACGTTACCGCTGATGGTAGCTTACCCTTTACACACACGTCAAAGGAACTCACTTACGTGGGATAATCCTTTAAAGGACTGGTTAACCAGTCCTTTTTATTTTGGGCAATAAAAAGGGATTAACCGACTCGTTAATCCCGCAATCATGCTTATTCAACTGGCTTTTCTGGCACATCATCAGCACTAGGTGTCGCTGCATCGGCCGTTGCCGTTGCTTCATCGCTACTCAAGACAATATCGTCATCCGCATCAGCGGCCGTTTCATCACTAGCGGCATCATGCCAAGCTGGTGCATCTGCTTTGTTAGCCAAGCGTTCGTCCAAGGCTTCCTTAAAATCGTCAGCAGCGTCAGCAGCATAAAAGGCGTAATCAATGGCCCGATCCTTTAAGGCATTGTAACGGTCACGCGCAGCGTCCTTTAAGGCTTCGCGTTGTTCCAAATCTAAGGCGTGATAAGCCGCATAGGCTGCCCCACCCAATACCAATCCTGCCAATAACTTGTGTTTTGCCATATTGATGACTTCCCTTCGTGATTAGTTCTTGTTTTTGCGATTCCGATACAAATCAAAAGCGGTCTTGCTGACACGTGCGGCCATCGACGTTTTTGCCGTCTTCTTAGCCGTCACGCCCACGCGATCCGTTAAATTACGGGTCGCCGTATTCAGATCTGAGACACTTTCACCGAGATCAGCGGCAGCCTGAAATACGGGATCAATCGTGGCAACCTTTTTATTCACGTCCGTCAGCAGTTCATTCGCATTAGCCATAATATCCTCGGCTTGGTGACTAATGACATCAATATCTGACGTCATCGACTTCATTGAGCGATTGACCTCACCCAACGTTTTATTCATCTTTACTAAGAACATGCCAATGAAGAGAACCAAGATCAAAAACGCAATTGCTGCGATCAGGCCCGCTACTTGTCCACCGGTCATGACAACCCCTCCTTGTGCTTCATTACTTACCAATAGAATAGCATTCTCACCGCTTACACGCAATTAATACTCTGCATTTCACCACCATTTATTTACAGTGGGCTGGGCGTGTCTTAAAAAATCTGCTAAACTGAGGGATAAATGACTTCAGCTAAAGGAGACGCAAATCGTGACCAGCTTAGTAACCTCCACCGCCACTTCGAGTAAGTGGCTGCAACATTATTTAAGTTCCTTTGACTGGGAAAAATTCTGGCACCTGATCACCAGTCGCTTTTTAAGTTTAATTTTCCTCACCCTGTTGTTCTTCGTGATTAACGTTGTGGGCAAATGGATTCTCCATCGCTCATTTAAACGCTACCTCAAGCCCGCAGCAGACGGTACTGGCAGCAATCGGCTCCAGACGATTAGCATGCTCAGCCTCAATCTTTTTCACTATACGGTGCTCTTCTTTTGGATTTACGCCCTGTTATCAACCTTGGGTGTGCCCGTTGGGACGTTAGTCGCCGGCGCTGGGATCTTCAGTCTAGCTTTAGGACTCGGAGCCCAAGGCTTTGTCAGCGACCTTGTCACTGGTATTTCCATTCTATTAGAACAACAATTCGATGTGGGTGATACAGTCAAGATTGGCACGATTGAGGGCACCGTCACAGCCATGGGCTTGCGAACGACTCAAGTCACCGGGGCGGACGGTACCATCAATTTCATCCCCAATCGAAACATTACTATTGTGGCGAACCGCTCGCGCAACGATATGCGTGCCACCGTCAATATTCCAATTGCCCCCACCACACCGGTCGAACAATTGCCAGCAATCATTCGAAGCGTCAATGAGCGCTTAATGCCGGAACATCCCAGTGTCATTGGCGAACCGGCGTTAACTGGTGTCGTCACCTTGCCCACTGGCGAGTTGGTCTACCAGGTGATTGTCGTTGCCAAGAGTGGAAGTCAGTTTGCTCTTCAGGCAACCTTTTTGACTGCCTATTTAAAAGCCATTCGGGAGGCCGGTATTCATTTACCGACCCATACGCCAGCACCAGTTGCTGGTCAATAATGCGTCTCAGAAAAGGGACTGCGATATAAGCCCCTAAAAATTAGGCGACCAGCGAAAATCTTTGAATTCTCGCTGGCCGCCTTTTTGTGATACTGTGAGATAGTGTCGATGGCTTTTTGTATAAAGGCTATTATGTTAAAGCCCATTTTAAACCAATTAATTCCCACTAGTTAACAATCGTGCGTGCCACAACCCCAGCAGCCATGATCATCACTGGCGCCACCATGACTAAGGTTCCGGTCCACGGTAATAATGCCAAATTCTGTCGTCAGCGCATCGACCTGTCTGTCCAACGATTTGAAAAAACTGCGGCAGGAAGAGCCCCCCGTATATCGACGCATAAAAGAACCCCAGCGAGGTTAGTATCAAAATCCACTTGGTTTGAGTCCCTTGTCTGTTCATTGTCCATTCCTTACCTTCTGCCATGAACGTCTTTCAATCGCGATTAAAATAGTTCAAATATTTTTGAACTATTTTACCATACCATCCCGGTTAACGGCTGATAAGCAAAAACCGTTATAAAAAAAGTGATACCGTTTCGGCACCACTTAACCACGTTACTATCGTTGCCTATCCGCAAAAAAATCCGTGACGTAAGTTTGAAATACTACGGGGTTCAACTGCACGTATTTTTCACGGGCTTCTTTACGCGCCGTAATTAAACCTGCATTCTGTAACAACTTAAAATGATAGGTGCCTGACGTCTTACTAATCTGGATGGCCTGTTGGACTTCACCACAGGCCACCTCATGGTCAAGCTGTTTTAAGTAATGGACGATCTTCAAGCGGACCGGATCAGCCAACGCTTTAAAAACTTTAAGCTGTTGCTGCGGATCAACTTGCTGTTTTCCTGCCATTAGCTAACCTCCCTTAACGGTCCAGTCGCCACCAGTCGACCGTACAGAATATACTCAGCGCGAATAAAATAACAAATGAGGCAAAATGCCCTGCCCCTGTGGCGGCCATAATAGCTAAACCAATGGTAAAGAGCCACAAAATTGCAATGAAAACGCCTAGAATAATTTTCATAGATCACGTCATCTCCCATCCGAATTTATTTCTTTTTTGTTTTCATTCAATCGAGTCCAGATATTAACCACAACCTAGATCACCAAACACACAAAAACGTGAACTAAAGTTATTTTAACCATCAGCCCACGCTCCTAGATTAGTGACATGCTACTTCAGTCGATATTGTCCGATAAGACTTGTCGTGGTATCACCTCATAATTCTCATCCAAATTATGTGCCAAGTAATTAACACGTTTTAAGATCTCTCGGCGCGTAATAATCCCTTGAAAAACCTGCTGTTCATCAATCAATGGGATGAACGGTTCATCAACTAAGTAACTTAAAATGGTTTCCAACCGTGCTGGATCATCCACCCAATGTTCTACTGGCCGCATCGCATCTGCTACCGTGTAGTTACTTAATTGTTCAACAGCCGCGCCTGGAACCTTTAACAATTGGTCGGTAATCGCGGCTAACGGTAATAACCCTTGCAGGTGATCATCCGCATCCAACACAGGAATCCGCGTATAGCCAACCTTAGATAACACCATCAGGGCGTGTTCTAGCGTATTGGTGGCCGTCACATTGGCTACCACCTCAGCAGGAATCACATAACTTTTCGGGTTCTTGCGTAACATCTGCTCGACAGCAGGGTCAATCATAGGTGAGTCATCCTTTCTGCGTTAGGGCCGCTTAAAACTAAAATCAAGATCGGTAACTGGTTGGGCATCGCGTGTATAGTATTGCACGTCCCAGTGATCCGCAGTTACCGTAACCACCGCACAGGTGCCGCCCAATTGGCGATACTCACCTCGCGGCTGACTGATACTTCCGGGATTGACAAAAACGTGCCCACCAACTACTTCCGCCGCCAATTCATGCGTATGACCAAAGAACACCAGGTCTGCTTGCACTTCATCCGCATGCAGCTTTAGCTTGGTTAAATCCCAGTGCACGGCATCATAATGTCCATGGGTCAATAACACCTTACAGCCATCAACTGTAGGCGTTTCGACTAGCGGTAATTCACTATCGAAGTCCATGTTACCTTGAACCACATATGCCCCTTTGAACCAAGGATCGGCTGCTTCCATCTCAGAATCACCACAGTGAAATACTGCATCCGGCTTTAGTGCCTGCCGTAAACTAACCAATATCTCACGATCACCATGATTATCACTAACTACCAACCAACGTGCCATGCTTAGTCCTCCCACCATTGATCAAACTGCGGCAACATCGCTGCTGTGGCCTTGGCCCGGTGACTGTGCTGATTCTTCTGGGCTAATCCCATCTCAGCAAAGGTCTGGCCTTCAGCGGGGACGTAGAATAAGGGATCATACCCAAAACCATCGGCTCCCCGCGGTGCTGTCAGAATTTCACCACGAACTTCACCCGTTGCCACTAACTTTTTACCATTAGGCTTAATCAACACGAGTGACGTGTGAAAAGCCGCCCCGCGCTTCTCGGCGGGAACATCATGCAACTCTGCCAGCAATTTCGCATTATTCTTAGCATCATCGTGATCCCCCGCATAACGCGCGGAATAAATACCAGGTGCCCCGTTCAAAGCATCTACCATTAAGCCAGAATCATCCGCTAGTACGGGCAACTGAGTTGCTTGGGCCACTGCTGTCGCCTTTAAAGTTGCATTCTCAGTAAACGTCTGACCCGTTTCAGCAACCTGATCCAGTGTCGGAAAATCAGCCAGCGTTTTGACCTGCAAGCCTTTCGGTTCAAAAATAGCGCGGAATTCACGGGCCTTCCCCGCATTATTGGTGGCAATTACAATTGTGTTTGTCATTTTAGTTAACCTCCATCGGGGTTGTCAGCTGAGCAATAGACACGTGCTTCGCTGGCATCGGTTGCTGATCCAACCACTGACTAGCTAATGTATCAAAGTGAGCCGTCTCCCCCGTGGTAAAGAACTGGGCCGTTCCACGCGTTGTGGCTGGGTTAAGTAACCCGTGCGTCTTTAAGATAGCCGCCGTTTGTTCCGCAGTTGCTAAGCCGGGATCCACCAAGGTCACCTGTGAACCCACAGCGTGCTGAATAGCGCTTCGCAATAATGGAAAATGCGTACAGCCCATCACCAACGTATCAATTTTCTTATCCATAAGTGACGCCAAGTTTGCCGCTACTACGGACCGGGCATGCGTGGTCGTTAAGTCATTTTGCTCAGCCAGCGTCACCATTTCCGGACAAGCCACACTAAAAATTTGACTATTAGGTGCTGCTGCTAAAATATCTCGCCGATACTGGTCACTCTTAACCGTTCCGGCCGTTGCAATCACCCCAATTCGGTGATTACGGGTTGTCTGCACCGCGGCCTGCGCACCCGGTGCAATAACGCCGATTACCGGAATGGGCAATGTTTGCTGCATCGTTGTTAGAGCCGCTGCGGTTGCCGTGTTACACGCAATCACCAACGCTTTGATTCCTGCTTGTTGGCGTAAAAATTGTGCAATTTGTTTGGTAAACATTGTGACCTCAGCCACCGAGCGTGGTCCATATGGCAAACGCGCCTGATCGCCCAGAAATACTGTATTTTCAGTGGGCAACAACCGTTGAACTTCCTTTAAGACGGTCAAACCACCGACCCCTGAATCCATTAGACCAATCGAATCATTTTGCATGAAACAACGCTCCTTCTCGATTTACTTGAAACTATATTATCGCCTTTTTATGAACCGGTTTCAAGTTACAGCCATTTAAAACTGTCATACAGACGTAAAAAATTGTTAAATTTCTGTCATCAAGAACTTCGCGAAAAAATTACGGTATAATGAAATTATATGAAACTATTCGGATGAAGGAGTCTACCATCGTGAAAAACTTATATCAAACCGCTATGCAGGATGCTGCCGGCGAAGCAAATTTTCCACAATTATTACTGCGAGAAGCACTTTTACCGGAGTTATTAGGGGAAGATCAGGGTGCCATTACGTATTGGGCGGGCAAGTCACTCGCCCGTCGGTTTCCAGTCGGTAACCCACAAGACGCTAGTGCGTTCTTTGCCCAAGCCGGATTTGGCACGCTAACGATGGTGAAGCAAACGGCCCAGTCCACGCGGTGGCAATTAAGTGGCGACATTGTCCGCTTACGTAAAACCCTTAGTGGTGACGAAGCTTTCACGCTGGAAGCTGGGTTTCTCGCTGAAATGATGGCCCAACAACTGGGGGTTGCTGCCGAAGCTGAACTCGTCGATACACCACGCAAACTGCAAAACCAAGCGGTAACTTTTGAAGTCTACACCGATCCCACAGACGTTATTCCGGACTACGATGCGCCACAACCGCTGACCATTAATCATCCAGAGTCGATGACTGATGACGACGCCACCACGGACTAAGCGTCAAAATATTGGGAGTCGAAGCAGGCGTTCCATTTCAAATTCTAATGAAAAAGCGTGTCGGATAATCCGACACGCTTTTATTATTACAGGTATTGATCCAAGATCTTCTTTAATTGATCCTTTGAGTGGTAACCCACAATTGAGTCCACTACGGTGCCATCTTTCTTAACCAGCAACGTTGGGATACTCATGATCCCAAAGGATTGTGGTGTATTTGGGTTAGCGTCAACATCCATCTTGTTGAATGTGACTTGATCGCCCATTTCGTCGGCTAATTGTTCGACGACAGGTGATTGCATCCGACAAGGACCACACCAAGTTGCCCAAAAGTCAGTTAACGTCACGCCCTTAGCCGTATCTGCTTCAAAGGTTTTATCCGTTGTTTCTACTACTGTTGCCATAACCAATTACCTCCCTAGTTCTCAATACAAGCTTTAGTCTACCAGAAATAACCAAAATCACAACTAAATTGCTTACAATTTGTTAGCCTTACTTAAAGTGCACAACCGTTGAACCATCGCCACCGGCATTAGCCGGAGAAAAACCGAAACTTTTAATTCGATTATTACGCTTCAAATAGTCCGTAACACCCTTTCGAAGTGCCCCCGTCCCTTTCCCATGAATGATGGTAACGGACGGATAGCCAGCCAACAGGGCCGAGTCAATGTAACGATCAACCTCTGCCATGGCTTCTTCATATCGGTGCCCTCGCAAATCCAACGTTGCGGACATGCCGCTTGATCCACTACGTTTGACACTAGCCCGTGGTTGTTTAGCTGATTTAGCCGGATCTTGGGCCTTTTCCAAGTCATTGGTCGCGATCTTCATCTTCAAGATTCCTAGTTGAACCTCCCAATGCTGGTCGTCCAACTGCTCCATCAAGACACCAACCTGTCCATATGACTTCACTAAGACGCTATCGCCCTTATGAAAGTCAAGCTTAGCCTTTTCTCGCCGCAGTACGCGATTTTTCTTCAGCTTACTATCCTGCTGTAAGGCGTTCAGTGCCCCTTGAGCAGCGATCAATTCATCTTCCTTGACCACGCTCTTACCAGCAGCCAACTGCTTTTTACGGAGATCTGAAATAATCTGATTAGCCCGCTTACGGGACTCATCGACTAATCGGTTAGCTTCGCGCTTAGCATCTGTCATCAATTGATCCTTCTGGTGCTGGTAAGCATCGAATTGTTTTTTCAGTTGGGCATGCAGCTCATCCGCCTCGGCTAATTCTTGACGTAACCGTTCCGCGTCCGCATCCGCATGCCGCTTTTGTTCCGTCAAATCAGAAATCATCGCATTTAGGTCCTGACTGTCCTGATCGGTCAAGCCACGTGCCGCAGCAACAACCTGTTCAGGCATCCCCAACCGAGCGGCAATATCCAAAGCATTGCTTCGTCCTGGAATCCCAATCAGCAAGTGATAAGTGGGTTGTAACGTCTCACCGTCAAACTCCATACTAGCATTAATCGTTTCTGGTCGGTTGTACCCATAGGCTTTAAGTTCCGGGTAGTGAGTGGACGCCATGACATAACTCCCCAGTGTCCCCATTTGATCCAAGATGGCAATCGCCAGTGCGGCCCCTTCTTGTGGATCGGTTCCGGCACCCAACTCATCAACAACAATTAGACTGCGTTCATCGGCCTGCCGCAAAATAGCAACAATGTTTTCCATATGCCCTGAGAACGTACTCAAGCTTTGTTCGATCGATTGTTCATCCCCAATATCGGCAAAAATATCATCGAAAATACCAATGACACTATTTTCATTGGCCGGGATAAAGAGACCCGACTGCCCCATTAATTGAACCAAGGCCAACGTTTTGAGCGTAATCGTTTTCCCACCCGTGTTGGGTCCAGTAACGATGATGGTCTTGTAGTCGCGACCAATGGTAATGTCGTTAGCAACGACTTTCTTGGGGTCAATCAATGGGTGCCGTGCTTGACGCAAATTGACCTGATTGTCCTCTGACAACTTAGGCTCCGTTGCCTTTAATTGATGGGCGTACTTCGCCTTGGCATTAATAAAATCAAAATGCCCGAGAATTTCTGAATTACGCAGAATTTCTGCTTGATAGGGGTCTAACAATGCCGTTAACTCTGCCAGAATTCGCTGTTCTTCATGCCGTTCATCAATTTGGTTTTGACGCAAGCGATTGTTAAGACCCACGACCGCTTGCGGTTCAATAAATAACGTCTGACCACTTGCGCTTTGATCGTGGACAATGCCACCGAACCGTTGTTTATACTCTGCGCGGACCGGAATCACATAACGTTCGTCACGAATCGTGACAATGGTCTCACTGAGATACTTGGCGTCCTTGCCCCGGGTATATTGGTCCATCGTCTGACGAATTGCCACTTCTGTTTGGGCAATGTGTTGTCGAATCTGCCGCAAGGCTGGTGACGCCTCATCGGTGATATGACCGTCACCCTCTAAGGAGGTTCGTAATCGCCGAGTCACGTCGGGTAACGTCACCAACTCTTTGACCACGCGATCTAAGCGCCGCAAGGTAATTTCTTTTTCCGTCAAATCGCGGAAAAACTTAACCACCGAGCTAGTCGTCCAGAGCACCCGACTGATTTGCGCCAACTCTAACCCATTCAAAGCCGCTTCCATAGCTAGTCGGTGTAAATGTGGCCGAATATCATCCAATTTTGGTAACGGAATGCCATTTTCCAATCGGTAAATATCCGCACCATCGCGAGATTCATCTAACCAAATCTGTAATTGTTTTGCATCTGCTGTGGGGGCTAGTTCGGCCAGCTCATGCTGTCCAGCTGCCGAGACCAGATACCCTCGTAGCGCCTGTTTAATGCGCTCGTATTCCATAATCTTAAGTGTTTTTTGATTCATCGGATTCTCCTCTCCCGAATCAGTCTACTGTTCGTGTTCAGTCAGCCACCAGTTATAGACCTGTTTGGATAAAAATGGGGTCTTCTTAACGATCCATTGCGCCACTGGCGACTGCTGGTAACTGGTTTGAAAACTGGTATTGGGTAATAAGATCAATAGGTTCAATGTCAAAAAAATCACGACATAGCGAATCACTAAATTAATCAGGCCACCCGCTAACGAGTTAACTTGATGAATGACCGGTAACCACGTGACCTTGTTAATCCCATAGGCCACTCGCCGAACGATAAAATAGCCCACGGTTAAAATCGCCGAAAAGGCTAGACCATTAAGAAAAAAGCTACTGCTTTGGCTAGCAGTCACCGCACTTACCGAACTGTTCAACGAAACCTTACCAATAAATTGCCCAATTCCAGCCGCCAATGGTTTGGCGCCAAAGCGGGCAATGACCCAAACAATCAAATAGCCCACGGTTTTAATCAGTTGCAAAACGAGTCCTCGGCGATAGCCCCGCCGAAAACCCAGAACGAGGATTGCTAAAATTAGTAAGCTTAAGACCAAATTAGTCCTCCGTTTCTGTCGTCTCGTCAGTTGCCGTAGCCGCCGTATCGTCTTGAGCGGCAACCATTTTCAATTGGTCGGAGACAGCATTAAACGCCATCAAAATGGCTGCGTCTTCTTTACTCATATTAGGTGATAATTGTTTTAATTGTGTGAACTGCTCATTCAAAACTTCTGTCACCGCTCGCATATGTTCGTCAGTCGCCTGACCAACGATCGTATACGTTTTGCCGGCAATAACCGCTTTAAAGCGATGTGTGTCTTCCGTCATGGTTAAATTCCCCCTGTTTTACACAATGCCTTATTTTACCATTAATCCGTTGGCGGTCGCACCCCTTGCACGCAAAATTGTAATGAACTTAAAATTCGGCATACAAAAAAGGACGGAATGTCTTCCGCCCTTTCATCATCGTGATTAGTCTTTGCTACCAGCGTTAGGATCAATGGTCCCGTCCGCTAAGAAAGTATTCAAGACTGATTCAACCATGTCCCATTCTTCATCGGACTCGATCAATTGCAAGTCACCACCGGATGGGTTAGCTGGATCATCATCAGCAGGTAACGCGTAGGCTTGGATATCAACTTCCTCGTCGTCGCTCTTACCAGCTGGGTAAATCAAAATATATGACTTACCAAAATCGTCAGATTCGAAGGTAAATAAAACATCGTATAATTCTTCATTACCGTTTTCATCAACTAATGTAATTTGTTCTTGGTCTTCGTTCATGGGAAACCTCACTTTTCTCGGGTTAATTTACCGTGCCGATCTAAATAGTTCTGCAGGATTAACCCGGCTGCTAATTTATCAATCACTTGCTTACGCTTACGGCGTGACGTATCAGCTTGTTCCACTAACATACGCTCCGCCTCAACGGTTGTCAACCGCTCATCTTCAAAATCAACGGGTAAGTTAAACCGAGCCGTCAACATGTCACCATAGCGCTTTGAAGCCTCAGCTCTGGGACCTAATGAGTTATTCATATTCTTAGGAAGACCAACCACAAACCCTTGCACATCATGACTGGCAATTAATTCGCCAACCCGATCAAGGCCAAATTGTTCTTCGTCTTCATTAATCCGAATAATCTCAACACCTTGTGCCGTCCAACCTAGTGCATCACTAACCGCAACACCTACAGTTCGTGACCCAACGTCTAATCCCATTAACTTCATGACTTTTTCACCGATCCATTCTGATTCAAGTATACCCGAACCAACTCTTCGATGATCTCATCGCGCTCATGCTTACGAATCAAGTTCCGTGCATCATTGATACGCGGAATGTACGCAGGATCGCCCGATAGCAGGTAACCGACAATCTGATTAATGGGATTGTACCCTTTTTCCTCTAGCGCTTGGTAAACCGTCACTAACGTATCGTGAACATCCTTTGGTTGATTAGCGCCAAAGTCGAAATACATCGTTTTGTCTAATGAACTCACTATAAAACACCCCCGTACTTCCTCACTTTGATTTAATTTTACTCGATTGCTTGGCAAACTACAATTAAGGTCACTTAATGTAATCTATTCGTAATACTGTAAAATGTTGGCTTACTTTTGTTCAGCCAACCAATCGGCTGCTGCCGTCATCGCATCTGGTAGGCCTGCTGGATTCTTACCACCCGCTTGAGCCAAGTTTGGCCGACCGCCACCACCACCATTGATCTTAGGTGAAATGGCCTTAATCAGGTCACCAGCTTTGACTTGCTTTTGCTTATCCGCACTCACTGCCACAATTAAATTGGCTTTACCATTCACTTCTGCGCCTAAGACCAGCACATCAGACAAGGCTTGGTCGCGCCACGTATCTGCCAAAGCACGCAATTGATCCATTTTGGAAACTTGAACGGTTCCACTGATCAATTGGTAATTACCAGCTGTCGTGACGTGGTCAAAGACAGCCCCAGCTTCTTGGCTGGCTAATTTACCTTCTAAGGTTGCTTGTTGTTGTTCTAAGGCCTTTACTTGGGCTTGTAAGGCTTGGACCTTCTGTTCAATTTCATCGACCTGAGTGACCTTTAAATCGGCTCCTACGGCATTTAAAATCTCATCGTGGTCATGCAAGTAAGCATAGGCCGCTGCAGAAGTTACCGCTTCAATCCGACGAACACCAGCACCCACCCCAGATTCAGAGGTAATCTTGAATAAACCAATTTCATTAGTGTTCTTAACGTGATTTCCACCACAAAATTCAGTGACAAAGTCCCCGGCACTAACCACCCGGACAACCTTTCCATACTTTTCACTAAATAGCGCAATGGCACCCATCTTTTTGGCTGATTCAATGTCTGTTTCAACGGTTGTTACTGGCAATTCTTCAAAAATCTTCTGGTTAACCAGTGCTTCGGCCTTGGCCAAATCAGCTGGATCTACTTGACCGAAGTGGGTAAAGTCGAATCGCAGGTAATCGCCCTCAACCAGCGAGCCCGCCTGTTGGGTGTGTTCCCCAAAGACTTCCCGCAAGGCCTTATCCAGCAAGTGAGTCGCCGTATGGTTTTTTTCAACCTTACTGTGGAAGATCGTATCAACCTTCAACTGATAGGTGGCACCGGTTTCCATCGGCGCAACCACCGTTAAGGTATGCAGATTCTGACCGTTTGGGGCATGTTGAACATCCGCAACGTGGGCCACCACATGACCAGCTTCGTCCAAGATGTCCCCTTTATCGGCAACTTGACCACCCATTTCAGCGTAAAATGGCGTCACATCAAACATTGCTTCGGCTGTGCCACTGGTGACGTGGTCAACCAGTTCGTCCCCTGCGACCAAGACCGTTAGCTTACTGGTCGTGGCTAACTGCGTGTAGCCCACATATTCACTTGGCGTCTTAACATTGATCAACAGATCATGTTGTAACCCCATTGCTTTTTGCTTGCCCCGCGCATTACGGGCACGATCTTTTTGCTTTTGCATTTCGGCTTTGAAGCCAGCCTCATCAACGGTAATTCCTTGATCATCAGCGTACTCTTCCGTCAATTCAACTGGGAACCCATACGTATCATAAAGTTTGAAGGCGTCGGCTCCAGCAATTTGATTACCGCCCTGTTGCTTCAAATCGGCAATCAAACTGTTCAACAGATTCAATCCATCCGTCAACGTTTCGCCGAATCGATCTTCTTCTGAACGAACCACCTTAGCGATGTAGTCACTTTGCTCGAGAACTTCTGGGTAATAAGCTTGCATAATTTGACCAACAACCGGTACTAATTGGTCCAGGAAAGCCCCCTCAATGCCGAGCTTTTGTCCGTTCACAATGGCCCGCCGAATTAACCGCCGAATAACGTAGCCACGGCCTTCATTACCAGGCAAGGCCCCATCACCAATGGCAAACGTAATGGCCCGCGCATGATCGGCAATTACCTTAAATGAGATATCATCTTCGGCATTAGCCCCATAGTGCTTTCCGGCGCTTAAGGCCGCTGTTTTTTCAATCAGTGGCATAAACAGGTCGGTTTCAAAATTAGTTTTGGCATTTTGGAAAATCGACACAACCCGTTCCAGGCCCATCCCCGTATCAATGTTTTTCCGTGGGAGCGGTTTGTAAGTGCCATCCGGTTCATGGTTGAACTGGGAGAACACGATGTTCCAAACTTCCAAGTAACGTTCATTTTCGCCACCAGGATAATTTTCAGGATCGTCAGCGGCTAAGTTGTTAAAGGCTTCGCCCCGATCATAGAAGATTTCAGAATCTGGACCTGAAGGCCCCTCACCAATATCCCAGAAGTTATCTTCGACGGCAATGATGTGGTCGGGAGCAACCCCTACCGCTTCCCAAGCATCCTTAGCATCCGTATCCTTGGGGTAAACCGTCATATACAATTTATCAGGGTCCCAACCAAACCAGTCAGGTGAGGTCAGTAATTCCCACGCCCAGGCAATTGCTTCTTTCTTGAAGTAATCACCAACGGAGAAGTTTCCGAGCATTTCAAACAACGTGTGGTGCCGGGCCGTTTTCCCAACATTTTCAATATCGTTAGTCCGAATACTCTTTTGCGAACTGGTCAATCGGGGGTTTTCGGGAACCACTTGACCAGAGAAATACTTCTTCATTGTGGCTACACCAGAGTTAATCCAAAGTAAAGACGGATCATCCTTGGGGACCAATGACGCGCTAGGTTCAATAGTATGCCCTTTGGACTTGAAGAAGTCCAGATACATCTGCCGAATTTGACTGCTTGTTAATTCTTTCATCGCTGCAATAACCTCCCAAAAAATGTCAAAAACACCGTTGCCCGTAAAGACGCCGAAGCGCGGTACCACTTTACTTGCAACGATGTTTTAATCGTTAACCTCTTAAACTCATAACGCTGAGTCGCGTTGTTTGTGAGGGAGCACCAAGGCCATCGTGACTCGTTTTTCGCAGCATCCAAAACGTTTCTGAAAATCACGCTGACGTGGCATATCCTCAGCTCATATATTATTGAAATATATTTAAACAGTTAGTTTATTTGTCTCCACTAGAAAGTATAGAGACCCGATTAGTCCTTGTCAATTGCAGAATGTTATTGATAACGATCGGATTCACGCTTACGCCGTTTCCGTTCACTTCGCGCACTCTGCCGTTGCGCAATCCGCCGTTCCTGATCTTTCTTGCGGTGAATTGCTTGCTTGATCTGATGCTTATACCCTGGCTTGATCTTTTTCTTCTTCTTCTTGACTAAACCAATCAGAGTTGGATCTAGCTTTTCCGTACTCTTAACCCGTTTTTGCCGCCGATTTCGGTCATAGGAATCCACAATTTCACCATTACTGATTCGTTTAGGTTGGAACTTAATCCCCATGGCTTCAATCTCGGCAATCTTGGCTTCTTCATCTGGTGAATACAAGGTAATCGCCGTTCCTGGCATACCTTGCCGCCCCGTCCGGCCAACCCGGTGAACAAAGAAATCCAAATCTTCAGGAATATCATCATTAATGACGTGTGAAACACCTTCAATATCAATACCCCGTGCCGCCAGATCCGTTGCGACAACGAATTGGAATTGAAGATTCTTCACTTCACGCATGACCCGTTTACGTTCACGCGGCTTAATCCCCCCATGAATCATGGCAACCTTTAGCCCTTGCGATTGCAAAAAGTCATGAATCTGTTCAACCCGGGTCTTCGTATTCGCGAAGATTAAAACCAGATAGGGTTCCCCCATCGTAATTAATTGATAAATTAATTGGTTCTTGTTTTGACCCTTGGTTGAAATCAACCAATTATCAATTGTAGAACTAATCACAGTTGCCGTTGGAATTTCTTCAACAACCGGATGATTCATATATTTACGCAAAAACGGATCTAACCGTTGGGGAATTGTGGCTGAAAAGACCATCATTTGCAGGTTTTTCGGCATTCTACCAGCGATTTTGTCCACTTGATCTAAGAAACCCAGATCCAAAGTCATATCGGCTTCATCGACCACAAACTGACGAGTCGTATGCACGTCCAACGCCTGTGATTGAATCAAATCTTGCACCCGACCGGGCGTTCCAATCACCAGTTGCGGTTGGTAATGCCGCAGCTTTTCAATTTGTCGTTGTTTATCCGTTCCACCAACGTAGTTTCCAATGCGAATTTCAAAGGGGGCTTCCGCCGCCAATTGTTCCGCCGCCGTACGAATCTGGTAAGCCAGTTCACGGCTTGGCGTGGTAATTACGGCTTGTACTTGGTTCTCAGAAGTCAATTGATTAAAGATGGGTAGCAAGAACGTATGGGTCTTACCACTCCCGGTTTGTGACTGACCAACGACATCGTGGCCAGCACTAATTACTGGGATTAGTTTTTCCTGAACAGCGGTTGGCTGTTGAAACCCAATCTTTTGTAGCGCCGTCATCAGATACGGCTGCAAGTTAAAATTTTTAAAATCTGCGGTCATTCATTTTCTCCTTTAGTGTCCGCCACTAACTGATCCAGTTCGTGGATGACTTGGTCAATTTCGGCCTGGTCTTTAGCCGCCGCACCACTGGCCAGCGCGTGGCCGCCCCCGCCGTGGCGCTTGGCTAATTCATTGATCGAAGGCCCCTTCGATCGTAGTCGTACGCGGAAGGTCTTGTCCTTGGACTCTACAAAGATGGCCCAAGCCACGACTGATGTGATCTTACCTGGCAGTGGCACAATGGCTGACGTGGAATCACTAGCTGCCAAACCAAAAGATTCGACAATTTCATCCGTCAACTTGAGGTACGCTGCACCACTGGGCAAAATTTCCAAGTTCTGATAGGCATACGCCGACAGCCGGGCCATCTCTGGTGAAATTTCATCTTCGGCTTGATTAACCGCCGTCATTGAAAAATCATAAGCTAATAGCTTACCCGCCACGGCAAACGTGTTGGCTGATGTTGCCGGATACATGAAACGTCCGGTATCCCCTACGATGCCTGCATAAAGTAGGCGCGCTGCATCATCGGGCATCGTCAAGTCAGTGTGATTTGCTTCAAACCAATCATAGATGATCTCTGAGGTACTGGACGCCTGTGGTAATACCCACTGTAAGTCACCGAATGCGTCATCATTAGGATGATGATCAATCTTAATGACTGCGGCCCCGTTTTGCCACCGTTCGTCATCTACTCGTGGTTGGTTTGCCGTATCCACGACAATCACTAAGGCCTGGTGATACGTGTCATCACTAACCTCTTGGTCGGCTTGCCCCATCCAGTCAAATCCCGGATAGTGCTTACCCACAGCCACCACCGTTTTTTCAGGAAAACTAGCGCGTAAAATAGCCCGCAATGCCAACTGGGCCCCAATACAATCCGGATCAGGACGCTGATGACGGTGAATAATAATGGTTTGATACTGTTTGATTTTTTCTAAAATGGCTGTTTCAATTGCCATGTGGTTCACCCATTTTCTATCCGATTTTTCGACGAAGACGCGTCGATACCGCGTTTTAGTATACAAGTTTTGCCGACTAATTACAAAGAAAGTCTGCTAATTCAATCGATCCGAGTCAAATAATGGCAACCGCACATTTTCAAACGTCTGCGCGGCCAACCCCGTAATCGTAATACCAAGTAGCCGAACTTGCTCATTTTCGCCAGCAACACTTTGATATAAGTCCAGTGCTAAATCGTAATAGGTCTGCGCATCGTTTGCCATAAAATCGGCTTGGGTGTAGCGCTTAGTGAGGGTTTTAAACGCACTGGTTCGCAGCTTTAACACCAAGGTTTTACCGTGCCGCTGTTTTTCTTGAACCGTTGCCGCCACCATTTCGGCCAGTCGTTGTAATTGATTTTCAACTTCACCTAACGTGGTCAGTGGCGGCCCGTATGTCCGTTCCTTGCCAATAGATTTACGTTCACGCTGGTAGGCAACCGGCCGCTCATCAATTCCCCGGACCCGCTGATACAAAACATAGCCAAATTTGCCAAACTCATGAATGAGGGCCAACTCCGACCAGTGATACAGGTCGGCTCCGGTATGAATGCCCAACTCATGCATTTTAGGTACCGTCTTCTTCCCAACTCCCCGAAACCGTTCGATCGGTAACGCCATCAAAAAATCATGAGCGTCTTCCGGCAAAATAACGCTGACGCCAACCGGTTTTCGAAAGTCCGAAGCTTCCTTAGCCAAAAACTTGCTATAGGAAATGCCCGTTGAGCAGGTTAAATGGGTCTTTTCAAAAATCTCAACCTGAATCTCGTGAGCGACCTGGACGGCTGAATGTAAATGATGTTTATTCTCAGTCACATCCAAATAGGCTTCGTCAAAAGCCACTGGTTCAATTTTGTCCGTGTATTCGTGGAAAATTTCATGAATTTGGTCAGAAATTTGTCGGTACAACGGAAAGTTGGGCGGTTGAAAAATGGCCTGCGGGGCTAATTTCAATGCCTCGTTGGCATTCATGGCTGAATGTACCCCCAACTGCCGGGCCGCATAATTGGCTGTGGCAACCACGCCGCGTCCACCGGTTTTCCGTGGGTCTTGAGCAATAATTAACGGGTGTTGTTTAAATGCTGGATGGTCACGCTCCTCAATTGACGCATAAAAAGCATCCATATCAACGTGAATAATTTTTCGTTGAGTAAATTGAGCTGGAATCAACGTCACCACCTCCTCGAATAGTTAAATTATACCCGAACGGGCGTTTGCCTTCAACTTAAAACCCGCATATCTAACCCCTAAAAAGCCGAAAAAAAACGGCCTCCAGGAGACCGCACTTTTATGACACTTATTTAGCTGACTCATCGTCAGTCTTTTCAGCTGGTTCATCACTGGCTGATTCGTCAGTATTTTCAGCTGGCGTGTCTGCACTAGCACTAGTTGTGTCAGCACTGACAGGTGCCGTGACAGCTTGTGGTGCCTGTGACGTTACTTGAGCGATTGCTCGTAAGTCAAAGACCAAGTAGATCCCGTCACAATCCAAGGTAACCGTTTGGTCAGCTTGGTTGATTTCATCGATAACCCCGTGTAACCGGCTAATCGTGATGACATGGTCACCCTTTTTAAGTTGGCTCATCATGTCCTTATGCTTCTTTTGCTGCTTTTGTTGTGGCCGCAACATTAAGAAATACATCAAGCCTAAGAAAACAACTAGAATAAGTAATGTTGAGTACCCACCACCAGCGGCAGCACCAATTGCAAGATTTCCTAACACATTTGTTCACCCCTTTATGCTCTATCTATTGGACAACTTTACCAGAATCCGGGGAATCCGTCCAATTATTTCTAGAAATTCTTCGGATGTTCGGCATTGTAGCCATACGTTTCAAAAACCTCTTCGCGAAGTTCCGTCAAATTATCATCCATAATCGCCTGACGAACACGCTTCATCAATTGATGCAAGAAGTAGAGATTATGATAACTAGCCAGACGTTGGCCAAAGGCTTCATCCGCTTTAAACAAATGACGTAAGTAAGCCCGGGTATAATTCCGACACGTGTAACAATCACAGTCCGGATCTAATGGTCGAAAATCATGGGCGTAAGCCGCATTCTTCACGACTAATCGACCATGGGTGGTCATGCACGTCCCTTTACGAGCAATTCGAGTTGGCAACACGCAGTCAAACATGTCAACGCCACGCATAACCCCGTCAATCAGTGAATCTGCTGTTCCAACTCCCATTAAGTACCGGGGTTTATTGGTTGGCAACAAGGGCGTCGTGAAGTCTAAAACCCGGTTCATCTCAGCCTTGGATTCCCCAACTGACAAGCCGCCAATGGAGTAACCCGGAAAATCTAAACTGACCAAGTCTTTGGCAGATTGGCGCCGTAAATCCTCAAAACCAGCCCCCTGAACGATACCAAACAAGCCTTGAGTGGCGGGGTTAGCATGCGCCCGAAGTCCCCGTTCAGCCCAACGACTCGTACGTTCTACCGAATGCTTGACGTAGTCGTAACTTTCAAAAAATGGTGGGCACTCATCTAAGCTCATCATGATATCTGGGCCCAGCTTATTTTGAATGTCAATGGCCTTTTCTGGTGACAAGAATAGGCGATCCCCGTTAAGTTCATTACGGAAATGCACGCCCTCTTCGGTTAACTTCCGGTGCTTAGCCAGTGAAAAGACTTGAAAGCCACCGGAGTCGGTCAAAATCCCCTTGTCCCAGTTCATAAATTTATGCAACCCACCAGCCTCTTGCACGAGGTCTGGGCCTGGTTGCAGCCACAAGTGATAAGTATTGGCCAAGATCACCTGTGAGCCCATTTCATCCAATTCTTCCGGGCTAATTGCCCCCTTGATGGCTGCTTGGGTCCCCACTGGCATAAACATCGGCGTCTTAAAGGTTCCATGTGGGGTAATCAATTCGCCAAGCCGGGCGCCAGTGTGCTTTTCAGTTTTAATCAAATGATACTTAATCGCGGGTTCCATGAATCATCCTCCAATTGCATTACTTGATAAACATTGCGTCGCCAAAGCTAAAGAACCGGTACTTTTCTTCAATGGCATGGTGATAAGCGTTTAAGATCTGATCGCGGCCCGTGAAAGCAGCGACTAACATAACGAGCGTAGATTTAGGCAAATGGAAATTCGTAATGAAGGCATTGACCACTTGCCACTGATAACCCGGTTTAATAAAAATATCCGTCCAGCCAGAATCCGGCTTAATTTCACCCTTAAACTTCGTCCCAATCGTTTCTAGGGTACGAATTGACGTCGTTCCCGTTGCGATAATCCGACCACCATTGGCCCGAACCTCATTCAACGTTGCCGCAGCCGCTTCATCTAGACGATAAAACTCACTGTGCATCTTATGATCTTCAATATTAGCCTCTTCAACTGGTCGGAACGTCCCTAAACCGACGTGTAAGGTGATGTAAACCAGTTTAACCCCCTTAGCAGCTACCTGATCCAACAACTCTTGTGTCCAATGTAGTCCCGCCGTTGGTGCAGCGGCAGACCCATTTTCCTTCGCGTAGACTGTCTGGTAACGGTCCGGATCATCTAACTTCTCTTTGATATATGGTGGCAGTGGGGTTTCACCCAGCTGTTCCAAGATCTCCATAAAAATTCCATCATAGTGAAATTCGATCAGCCGAATCCCGTCTTCACGTTCTTCCGTCACCGTTGCTGTCAATTGGCCATCACCAAAGGTAACCGTTGTTCCGACACGTAAGCGCTTGGCCGGCTTCATTAACGTTTCCCACACGTCACCTTCAACATTGTGCAATAACAGGACTTCCACGTGTCCACCAGTTTCTGGCTTAATGCCGTACAGCCGGGCTGGCATGACCCGTGAATTATTCATCACAACGGCATCCCCGGCGTGTAGTTCATCTAAGATATCGTAGAAGTGCTTATCTTCTAACGTATTAGCTTGATGGTCCAACACCAGTAGCCGCGACGTATCACGTTGCTTAATGGGGGTCTGGGCAATGAGTTCATGTGGTAAATCGTAATCAAAATCGTCTAGCGTATAAGCCATAATCAGTTCGACTCCTTTAGTTGTTATCTGGCATGGTGCGTCCCAAGTGTTGATAGCCGGTAGCCGTCACAACTCGACCACGTGCCGTTCGTTTTAAATACCCCCGCTGTAAGAGGTAGGGTTCATACATCGCAGCAACTGTTTCGGTTTCCTCACCAATGTTGGCCGCCAAGGTATTCAACCCCACCGGACCGCCATTGTAATAGTCAATCATCGTCTCTAATAGCTTAATATCGGTGGCATCTAGGCCTGCCGAGTCCACCCGTAACAGATCTAGGGCATGGTCAACAATTGCCAAATCTATCTGGTCGTGGTCTGGGGCCACTTCCGCGAAATCACGAATCCGTTTTAACAACCGGTTGGCAATTCGTGGTGTTCCTCGCGAACGCAAGGCAATCTCATGAGCTCCCTCAGTCGCAATGGCCGTATGAAAGATATCAGCTGACCGCAGTACAATTTCCTGCAAATCAGTTGTTTCATAATAGGCCATATGCTCCACAATACCAAAACGATCACGCAATGGGGCCGACAATAATCCTGCTCGGGTCGTCGCACCAATTAACGTAAAGGGTGGCAGAGGGAAATGCACGGGATGAGCAGTTGGTCCCTGTCCCACCACGATATCAATGTAGAAATCCTCCATTGCTGAATACAACATTTCTTCAACAATCTTAGGTAGTCGGTGAATTTCATCGATAAATAAAATATCTCCGGGTTGCAACTCATTCAGTAACGCCACCAAATCACCCGGCTTTTCAATCGCTGGCCCACTAGTGGTGCGAATCTGAACACCCATTTCGTTGGCAATCACCATCGCTAACGTGGTTTTCCCCAGGCCCGGTGGTCCATATAGCAGAACGTGATCCAACGATTCTTCGCGTTGTTTAGCCGCTTGAATATACACCGACAATTCATGTTTAATCGGTTCTTGCCCAATGTATTGCGCTAAGACTTGGGGCCGTAACGACTTTTCAACAGAATCTTCATGGTCATCAGCCGTTTCTGGGGATACGACGCGTTCATCATCTACCATTGCTTTTCCCCCTTCCTATTTAGTCAACAGCCGCAATCCTTCACTCAAGTAATCATTGGTTGTTTGACCATTAAACTGACGCAATTGCGCGGTGATTTTCTTAACCGCCGTCTCCCGGTATCCCAGTGCCGTCAACGCTGCCAAGGCATCGGCTAACTGCGGATTTTCAGTGGTTGTCGGGGCCACTTCTGGTGTGAACAGGGTATTATCATCAGTAGCCGGTGCTAAATCATCTAACTTATTTTGCAAGTCTAACACGATTTGACCAGCCGTCTTCTTCCCCACCCCAGGGAACTTGGTTAAGAATCCAGTATCGTTGGTTTTAATTGCCATCATCAGTCCCTGATGATCCGGATTAGCCAAAATGGCCAACGCACTTTTAGGGCCAATACCGTTGACATTAATTAATTTTAGAAATAATTGTTTTTCAGCAAAATCACTAAACCCGTATAAGGTTTGTGCCGTATCGCTGACTGCCTGATACACATAAATCGTAATTGCTGTGGCACTCACTTCATAACGATAGGGGTTCGCCGTATTCACTAAATAACCGACGCCATTGACATCTACCACTACATGGTCCGGATAGACCGCTGTAATGAGGCCGTGAAGGTATTCGTACATTCCAGTAACTCTCCTTTAAGAAAACGTATGTTTGCTTCTCAAATTGTACCACATCAGGTTGCAAAACTGGTAATTTTACTGGTTCAGCCTGCAACCCAATCATCTAGCCACTTACACCCATTACCGGAAATCCAACAGGCCTTACGCCTCTTCCCAATCATCCCCACTGTGGTGTGGGTCCTGAATCCGCTTGAATAATTTTTCCAAATCCTGATCCGTGAAATGAACCAAGACTGGTCGGCCATGTGGACAGTTGAAAGGATTCTCAGCTGTTGCCAATTTCTGGAGTAACGCCCGGGCTTGCTGATCGTCAAGGTGATGATTGGCTTTAATTGCCCGTTTACAACTCATCATAATTGCCGTCTTTTCCCGAAAAGCAGCGACCGAGATTTTGCCATCTTTGAGCACCCAATCAATCATTTCTTGAATGGTTGCCGTCTCTTGTCCTGCTTTGAACCACGTTGGATGTTCGTGCACAATGAAGCTGTTTGGTCCAAATGAGTCTAAGTGAATGCCCACACTTGCCAATGTTTCCAAGTGATTCGTCAACTCCAAGACATCCGTCGTTGGATAATCTAATACGATTGGCACCAATAATTTCTGTTCATCATCACTGACTTCACCAATTGCCTGACGGTAAAATTCATAATTCACCCGTTCTTGGGCTGCGTGTTGATCAACCAGGTATAGGCCATCATCCGCTTCTGCTAACAAGTAAGTTCCGTGAACCTGTCCCAAATAGCGCAAAGTTGGGAACCGTTGTGCTGGTGTTGCTTGAACGGGTTCAATTGGTGCTGTTGCCTCTACGGCAGGCTGGTCGACAGCAGCAGAGGCCGCAGATTGTCCCAATGGCGCGGCGACCTGTTCTTGTCGATATTTGGCATCAAAGCGCTGAACTGCTGGCGTCGCAAAATCGCGCTTATCATGAACCACTACTGGCTCAACGGGGACTTCCTCCGGCGTTTGTAACGGTGCGGGCTGTCCCACTGACGTTGCGACCGGCGCAGCGTCACTTGGCTGGGCAACACTTTCACTAGGCATCTGTTGGGCACCCAGAACCTGCCGATCGGACATGTCGTACTTGGCCGAAACGTCATTTAACGCCATCGTCAGTTGATCCGTTGTTTTAGTTTCCGGCTGTTTAGTTTGGACCTCATCAAACACATCTGGAATCAGATTTTCTTGGGACAAGCGCTTGAAGACGGTCTCTTGAATGAGCTGGGTTAACTCAGCTTCTTGGCTGATGCGCACTTCTTGCTTGGTTGGATGCACGTTCACATCCACTAAAAGTGGATCCATCTGGATGTCTAAAACCGCCAGTGGGTAGCGACCAACCATTAACTTGGAGCCGTATCCCGCAATCAACGCCTTACTCAATTGAAAGTTGTGGATATAACGCCCATTCAACAAAAGTGAAATATACTGCCGACTTGCACGCGTCAGCTCCGGTAAACTTACATATCCCGATACCCGAAAGTCTGGATTTTGCCCACTAATCGCCACCATTTTGCGGGCACTCTGGACACCATAAATACCGGCAATGACTTGTTGTAAGTCACCACGCCCAGTTGTCCGGGTCAGCTCGCGACCATTATGGACTAATGAAAAAGCAACCGTCGGATAACTCAGTGCTAAGCGATTAACGATATCCGTAATCCGCGCTAATTCCGTTGCTGGTGACTTCAGATACTTTAACCGAGCGGGAACGTTACCAAACAGCTCTTTAACAATCACCGTGGTTCCCTTACGCGCTTCGGCCGCCTTGTGTTCTTGAATAATTCCACCGACATTATGAATCTCAGTTCCGACACCGCCAGTTGACGTAATCAAGGTCACGTCGGCGACAGACGCGATACTGGGCAACGCTTCACCACGAAAGCCCAACGACTTAATCCGAAACAAGTCACGCCGATCCGTAATTTTACTGGTAGCATGCCGCTTAAAAGCCATCTCACTATCTTCATCGGCAATCCCATCACCGTCATCAACAACGACAATACGCTGTAGGCCGGCTTCTTCTACCGTAATATCAATTTGCGTGCTGTGAGCATCGATGGCATTTTCCACCAATTCTTTAACCACTGAGGCTGGTCGCTCAACCACTTCACCCGCTGCAATCTGGTCAGCTAGAACTGACGCTAATTCATGAATTTTTGGCACTGCCATCCGCTCCTTTCGTCATTATTTAGTCAGCTTTTGTTGCCACTGGTAGACCTGATTCATAATCGCCATGGGGGTCATCCCCATGAGATTCAACTGACTGATCTGTTCCAATACCTTAGCCTGAGCTGGGCTCAACTCTGGGGCATCTGAGAACAATGATAATTGTTGGTCCGTTTCAGAAATTGCTGTCGCCTTTTCTTGCGGTTCTGGCGCGCTTGCGGCAACGTCCTGCGCTACCACCGAATCACTTACCGGTGCTTGGGCAGGCTCAGCCGGTGCACTACTTGACTGAGAAGCAGCCGCCGCTGGCTGATTAGCCGCACTCTGTTCCAGATCTGTCAAAATAACTTCGGCACGTTGAAGCAGCTTGATTGGCATTCCTGCTAACTTGGCCACGTGAATACCGTAAGATTTGTCCGCAGGGCCTGGTTGCATCTGATGTAAGAAAACTAAGTCGCCATCTCGTTCAACGGCACCCACATGAACATTCTTTAATTGCTTGAGTGATTCATCTAAAGCCGTTAGTTCGTGATAGTGCGTTGAGAACAACGTCTTGGCGTGAACGCGATTATGAACGTACTCAATGATCGCTTGTGCCAAAGCCATCCCATCATAGGTCGCCGTTCCCCGGCCAATTTCATCAAATAGAATCAAGCTGTTAGCCGTGGCGTGACTCAGTGCCCGATTGGCCTCTTGCATTTCGACCATGAATGTACTCTGCCCCGAAATTAAATCATCGGCCGCACCAATCCGTGTAAAGATCTGATCGAAGATGGGCATTTCAGCTGCTTCAGCTGGGACAAAGCAACCCATTTGCGCCATAATCACCGTCAAGGCTAATTGGCGCATATAGGTACTTTTACCAGACATATTGGGTCCCGTAATCAGCAAAATATTGGTTTGGTCATCCATCGTAACATCATTGGGCACATAAGATTGTCGGCCTAATACCTTTTCAACCACCGGATGCCGACCTTGGGTAATCTTTAGCTGATGACCACTCACTAGCTTAGGCTGAACAAAGTGATAGTCTTCGCTGACGACTGCAAAGCTCTGCAAAACATCCAAACTGGCGATAACTGCGGCTAATTTTTGCAGTCTCGTAATGGCCGCTTTAACCTGTTCGCGAAGTTCCACGAACAACTTATATTCCAAAGCCACCGATTTTTCCTCAGCCTCTAAAATCAACCGTTCTTTTTCCTTTAATTCTGGTGTCGAGAACCGTTCTGCATTGGTCAAAGTCTGTTTTCGCTCATAACGGTCGGCTGGTAATTTACTCAAATTGACCTTAGTCACTTCGATGTAGTAGCCAAAGACATGGTTGTAGCCAATTTTTAAATTATTAATCCCAGTAACTTCACGTTCATGGGCTTCCAATTCGGCTAACCAGGTCTTCCCATTACGCATAGCGTCACGATACTCGTCAAGTTGCGCATTAAACCCGTCACGAATAACGCCACCATCGGCAACGGATAAGGGCGGTTCTGGCACAATCGCAGCACGAATAGCATCAGCCACGTCACTGACTGGATCTAAGCCTGCCAAAGTGGTATCAAAGACTGGCTCGTCAAGTTCTTCAATGGTATGTTGAATCTGGGGGACTTGTTCGAGGGACGTTTGCAGCTGGATCAAATCACGCCCATTAACGCTCCCAAAAGCCACTCGACCAGCCAATCGCTCAAGATCATAGACTTTGACTAACTCTTCTTGCAAGCTATTTCGTTCAAAGTAATGATCCAGCAGCGCGGCCACGCGTGCTTGCCGGTTTTCAATCTGTTGACGATCAATTAATGGGCGATCTAACCACTGCTTTAACAGCCGCCCACCCATGGCTGTCTTAGTTTCATCCAGCAACCACAGTAGCGTTCCTGATTTTTTTTTGGTCCGCAAGTTTTGCGTCAGTTCCAGATTCGTTTGCGAAGCGTGATCCATCTTCAAAAAGGCCGTTGGTTGATAAACAACTGCCCGTTGCAAATGCGCTAAACTTCGCTTTTGTGTCACCGTCACATAGGTCACTAAGACACCCACAACTTGTCGTAATAAATCCGTGGTTAAGTCCTGCTCGACGTAGCTAATCTCTGAGCTAGTTTGGATGGCATCTTGCGTCGAAATCATCATGCCTAACTGCTTCATGCGTTGGCGTAGTCCCTCGGCAACCGTGGTATCAACCACGACTTCTTTGGTTTGTAGACTCATCAGCTCGTTCAACACAGCATCCTCGCCAGTGATCGCAGCAGCTTTCAGCTCACCGGTTGACAAGTCGGTGTAGGCCAGACCATACTCGCCTGAATCAGCCAACGTCAAGGCCGTCAGATAATTATTACGCTTGGCACCAGCTGCGCCAGTATCCGTTTGTGTCCCCGGCGTAACCAATTGGATTACTTCGCGCTTAACCATCCCTTTGGCAAGCTTGGGATCTTCCATTTGTTCACAAATGGCAACCTTATAGCCCTGATCTACCAAAATATCAATGTAGCTCTGGACGGCCTTATGGGGCACGCCACACATTGGGATGGGATTCTTAGCGCTGTGACTCCGGGTCGTTAGCGTCAACTCCAATAATTGTGACCCCTTGACTGCATCCTCATTAAACATCTCATAGAAGTCACCGAGACGATAGAATAAAAAGGCATCGGGGTATTGATCCTTAATCTTCTGATACTGCTCCATCATAGGGGTTGTGCTTGTTTTAGTCATGAAAAATGGTTCATCCTTCCATCATCGATTAACTTTGGTAGGGGTGCTGCGGGCTAATCAGGATTGGCCGAATTGCCGTTGCATGCCCTGTTTTATCATTCAAATCAATTATGGCGCCGGAAAGTAATCCCGGACCAGCCGCCTGTACCGTGTAACGCGTTGGTCGTTGATTCTCAAAGCGCTCAATCACACTGTCTGCTTGCATGCCTAAGATACTATCAGCAGGACCGGTCATGCCGGCTTCCGTCATAAAGGCCGTCCCGCCAGCTAAGACTTGCGCATCACTAGTTTGAACGTGTGTGTGCGTACCAACAACCGCGGAAACCTGGCCATCATAGCGCATAGCAAAGGCCCGTTTCTCACTCGTCGTCTCGGCATGAAAATCAACAAACACAAAGTCTGTTTCTAACTTAGGAAACAAATCATGCATCTTAGCAAAGGGATCGTCTAAAGGATTCATAAAGACTCGGCCTTGCAGATTAACAACGGCCAATATCTGCTGATTAACTTTTACTTTAGTCCACCCTTGTCCGGGGGTGACGCCGGGAAAATTGGCTGGCCGAACTAGGCGCTTGGCATCACCAATGAAGTCATACAATTCAGCGTTATCCCACGTATGATTGCCCATCGTCACTACATCGGCGCCATCCTTGAGAAGCTGCTTATAAATGGTTTGACTAATCCCGCGGCCAACCGGGGTTGAATTTTCCCCATTCACAATCGTCACCTGTGGTTTTAGGTCCCGCTTGAGCTGTGGCAGGTACTCATGAATCATCGCCATTCCTAAGTTCCCAACAACATCGCCGACAAACAAAATTCGCATTTTCGTTCCCCTATCTAGCCTTCGTGGCCACTGACCCATGAGCCAGTTCTATTAAATACCCTCTATTTTACCATGCTTTGCGTCTCAACAGACGTAAAAAAGCTAGAACCAACTGGCCTAGCTTCTCTGACTTATTTTGCATATTCAACTGATCGTACTTCCCGAATAACAGAAACCTTGACGTGACCTGGATAATCCAAGTCACCTTCAATCTGCTGTTTAATGTCTCGTGCCAAGACCACAGCATCCGTATCCGAAATCCGATCGGGCCGTACAATGACTCGAACCTCTCGTCCCGCTTGAATGGCAAAACTATGATCCACGCCGTCAAATTCATTGGCGATGGTCTCCAGTTTATCCAAACGGTGAATATAGCTTTCTAAGGAATCCGAGCGTGCACCTGGACGCGTCGCTGAAATGATATCAGCGGTGCTAACCAGTTCCGCAATCACAGACTGCGCGGCCGTTTCTTCTGCTTGAGCGGCGATTGCATTGACGACAACGGAACTTTCACGATACTTCTTTGTCAGTTCCATTCCCGTGGTAATGTAAGAATTATCGTCTTCATGCTCAGCAGCACGACCAATATCGTGTAATAATCCTGCACGTTTTGCTAACGTAACATCCTCACCTAATTCAGCTGCTAACACCCCAGTGATTTTAGCAACTTCGATTGAATGGGCCAACGCGTTTTGCCCATGAGAAATCCGAAAGTTCAAGCGACCAACGAGCTTGACCAACTCGGGATGCATGGAATGAATGCCCAGGTCAAAGGTTGCTTGCTCGCCAAGCTCCCGGACGTGTTCGTCCAGTTCTTTTTTGGCCTTTGCCACCATTTCTTCAATCCGGGCTGGATGAATCCGCCCGTCTTGAATCAATTTTTCCAACGCAATCTTGGCCACTTCCCGCCGTAATGGATCAAATCCACTCAACACCACTGCTTCCGGCGTATCATCAATAATTAAATCAATACCCGTTAGCGTTTCGAGTGTTCGAATGTTTCGCCCTTCACGACCGATGATCCGGCCTTTCATGTCATCATTTGGTAACGTCACCACAGTAATCGTAGTTTCAGTTACCATATCAGCAGCACTTCGCTGAATAGCTGACACAATCAGATCCTTAGCGTTGGCCTGAGCCGTCTTACGCGCGGTCTCTTCACTTTCTTTAATCATCTTTGCTCGTTCGCTGGCCAAAGCTGTTTTGGCTTCGGAAATAATCAGCTCACGCGCATCATCCTGGGATAAGGCGGCAACGGCTTCCACCGCTGCCTGGCGTTTTTCAATCAGTGAGTCTGCTTGCTGTTGCTTCTTAACTAAATTCTGCTCTTCAGCACTGAGTTTCTTGTCCCGTCGATTTAGCGAGTTTTCGCGTTTTTCCAGAGAGTTATCTTTCCGGTCCAACGTTTCTTCCCGTTGAATCAAGCGATCTTCTTGCTTCTGAACTTCGGCACGACGTTCTTTCAGCTCGGTTTCGACCTCCGCGCGGTACTTGTGACTGTCTTCCTTGGCCTCTAACAGAGCTTCCTTGGTCGCAGTCTCAGCCTGCTTCTTAGCTTCAGCTAAGACACCAGCAGCGGTGTACTTAGCTGCATCTAGTTTCCGCTCGTGAACGGACTTACGTAAATAATACCCGCCCACAACACCAACAACGATAGCGATGATTGCGAGGATTACAATTGGAACACTCATGATTCCACCTCCGCATCATCAAAAATGACTAATAGTTAAATCAGACGTTTTAAGATGTTCATTTGCTAATTTGACACAACCTTAATTTTAATGGTTGCCCTCAATGCTGTCAACTAAACTCGCCGGAATCCACCAGTATCCACGCAAATAATTCATTAATCACGGGTTTGCCGGTTAAGACGGTTAACCTTAGGTCGGTTAACTTCTAAGAATTAAGAATTTTCTCGAACTAAAGTGATCTTTACTAACCCGACTATTCAGGGGTTATTTCAATTACGTTCAAAGTTGCAGCAACTATGATTCTTAATAAGAAAGGAGTGCTGCCACATGAAGGCGATTATCTTGGCTTTTTCAGTTATGCCGCTTGATTGTCTCTGGATCGTTACTTCGCCACACTTCGGTATGAACCAAATTATCGGTCTGATTATTCTCTTAGGCGTTACCGGCTATCTGCTGAGCAAATTGCAACGTCAACAATAAGCTAGCGTACCACTTCTTTAAATGGCTCTATGATATTTGGTGTTGATGGATAAAATCCATCGACGCCTTTTTTTCAAAACAAACTAAAAAGGGCATACTGCCCTGTGCTACAATCAAGTCGACGAAAACCAATTGAAAGCGAGTGAACAGTATGTCCCAAGACCAGTCTACTAGACTTTTACTTCAAATTAAAGATAAAAATATAAC
>NZ_JBNIIX010000014.1:0-63628 GCF_050106635.1 Levilactobacillus sp. LN180102 | reverse complement strand
TTGGAAAAACTTTGTTTTTCGTATTCAAATTGAATTTAAAATCAGAGTAAAGAAAAGGAACCCCGTTCGCAAGTGAACGAAGTTCCACATAAACCCTCCATCAACACCCGTTGACAAAGAGCCGTTTTTGGATTAATCGTTATCAGTGATTTACTTAAACACATAAACCTTCGTTTCATACGGCCGGAGCGTAGTGCCTTGGTCATCGGCATAGTTGCCAATTAACCGTTCACTAGCCTCAGCTTGCCCATAGTCGCGCGTAACGGTTTGGTCGGTAAAGTTACTCATCACGAGGAGTGTTTGCTCTTGGTAATGCCGCTTGTAGGCAAAGACTTGGTCATCTTTAGGGTCCAGTTCTTCATAGGACCCCAGAACAATCAGGTCACTGCTGTGCCGCAGTGCAATTAAGCGCCGGTAGTAATTGAAGACCGAATCGTCTTGGTCGAGCTGGTCCGCCGCGTTAATCGTGGGGTAATTGGGATTCAAAGCAAACCACGGTTGTCCGGTTGTGAAGCCCGCGTTGGTGGTATCGTCCCAGTGCATCGGTGTCCGCGCATTATCACGGGAGATGTGACTGAGGTATTTCAACATGGTTGGCTGGTCAACAATGTGTTGGTCATCAACCAATTCATGATAAGCGTTCAGACTCTCAAGGTCTTCATACTGATCCAATTGGGTGTAGTGCACATTGGTCATGCCCAGTTCTTCCCCTTCGTAGACGTAGGGGGTCCCTTGCATCATATGCAGGGTAGTAGCTAACATTTTGGCAGAACGTTCCCGGAACTCGGGGGTGTCGTTACCAAAGCGGGAGACTGCACGGGGTTGATCGTGGTTGTTCCAATACAGACTGTTCCAACCTTTGCCATCCAATGCCGTTTGCCAGCGGGAGAGGCTGTCCTTGAGTTCCGTTAATTTGACGGGAACCGCGTTCCATTTGCCCAGCCGCGCATCGGGGTTAGGTGATAGGCCGACGTGTTCAAATTGGAAGACCATGTTGAGTTCGTTGGCGTTCAGCCCGGTATAAGTGATCGCGTCTTTAGGCGTTGAGCCGGGCATTTCGCCAACGGTCATCACGTCATAGTGGGACAAGACTTCGTCATTCATTTCGCGCAGATAATCGTTGAGCTTAGGCCCATCAGAAACGATAGGTTGAGAATCGCCGTAAGCGGCACCGGGAGCTTGAGGAGCATCTGGTAAACCAGCTGGCTTAGAAATTAAGTTGATGACATCCATCCGAAAGCCGTCAACGCCCTTGTCTAACCAGAAGCGCATCAGGTTCCAGACCTCTTGGCGAACCTGAGGATTTTCCCAGTTCAAGTCAGGTTGACCGGGGGCAAATAAGTGTAAGTAATATTGGTTACGCTTGGGTTCAAAGGTCCAAGCGGAGCCGCTAAAGTATGACCCCCAGTTGTTGGGTTCATGGCCATCGACTGGGTCACGCCAGATGTAGTAATCAGCATACGGATTGTCCTTAGATTGCCGGCTTTGTTGGAACCAATCGTGTTGGTCGGATGTATGGTTAACGACCAAGTCCATGAGAAGCTTCAAGCCCTGCTGATGAGCGCTATCTAATAAATGATCGAAGTCCGCCATGGTGCCGTAGGCTGATTGGATACTTTGATAATCACTAATATCATAGCCATTGTCCTTGTCAGGGGACTTGTAGATGGGGTTGAGCCAGATCACATCAGCGCCTAGTCGCTTGATGTAGGGCAGTCGTTGGGTCAAGCCCGCGAGATCACCGATACCATCGCTGTTACTGTCTTGGTAACTACGTGGATAAACCTGATAGACGACGGCATTTTGCCACCATTTTTTAGTCATAAATAAAACCTCCTGTAAGATTATAAGTTTGCGGACAATTTAGGGTGAATCACACTGACAGCAACGGCACCTAAGAGTAGCGCCACACCGGCAATGACGAGCATACCAGGCATGGATTGACCAATTGCTGGAAAGATAGCGAAGCTCAAGAGTGAAGCGATAATTTGTGGTAAGCAAATGCCACAGTTGAACAAGCCGAGGTAAGCGCCCTCATTTTCACCATTCAGTGATTCTGTAAATAGGGACAGGGCTTGGGTCTGCATGGTTAAGTAGCAGATACCGATAAGACAGAATGGCAGGATCAACAGGTATTGGGAGTGGATGAAGAAAATCCAGATGAAGCCAGCCCCACCCATGATGAGGCTAATCCGGAACCAGAGCTTGCGTTGGGCGGGTTTTGTCCGTGATAGAACGGCAAAGCCCCAAACAACGGCGGCTAATGCTTGAATACATGAGAGAATCCCGAACCAGTTACCGGCCGCCTGATAGCCCGCCGAAGAAGCATCGGCAGTGTGCCAAACATTAGCGGCAATCGCCCCAGTTCCGTAGGTCCATAGGTATTGAAAAGCAAACCAGTCAAAGAGTTGGACGAAGGAGACTTCCCAAAAGGCGCGGGGCGCCGTCTTAACTAAATGCCAGAGACTCGCCGTTTTTTGCTTAGCTTGGGTCTTGACGTGGTGGTAACGATTGTACGTTTCGGGATCGTATTCTTTAACCGAAATAATCGTGTACAGTGACGTTAATAATAAAATACCGGCACCAATGTAGAAGGCTAGTCGAACGGACATAGGAACTGTCCCTTTAGGCGCCACATTGGAAACCCCGAACCAGGTTAACACGAATGGAAAAATGGTAGCTAACACGCCCCCCAGATTGGAGAAGGACTGTTGCCAAGACCAAGCCAAATCTTTTTGGTCTTCGTTGACCATGTCGCCAATAATCATCTTGAAGGGTTGCATACAAACGTTTGAGGATAAATCCATGAAAAGAATGGCGACTGCGCCGAACCATAGCGCAGCCAATGAGGCGTAGCCAAAGCCAAATGAACCAGCGTTAGGCAAGAGGATCATGACCAATGCAGCGATAGGGGCCCCAATCAGTAAGTAGGGCATCCGCCGCCCGAAGCGGTTCCACGTCATATCGGAGTACTTACCGACTAGTGGTTGGACAATCATGCCGGCCAGTGGTGGTAAGAGGAAGAAGAAGCCGAGTTTTGTGGGATCGGCACCAATGGTTTGGAAGATCCGCCCCATTTGGGATGATTGCAAAGAGAAAGCCATATTGACCCCGAAGAAACCAAAGGTCATGGCGAAAATTGTTTTTAATGAAATCTTGGGCAGCGCGTTGTGGCTGGTTGCGGCCGGCGTAACGTCCGTCGATTCTATGGGTGTCGTTTGTGCCATAGGAAGGCCTCCTTTAAAAAATAAGTAACCGTTTTCAAAATGAATTCTATCATTTTACACAAACGTTTGCAATGCCTTTACGAAAGAAAAGCAAACGTTTGTGTAAAAAACGATGAGTTTTTGGGATGCCCTTTGTTATTTTGCCGGGTTAACGGTAAAATGAAAGCAAAGATTAAGGAAAGTAGGGTGGTCGGATGGCGGCAACCATCAAGGATATTGCAAAGTTGGCCGGGGTGTCACCGGCCACAGTCTCACGTGTATTAGCCAACAAGACGGCCTTTTTTAGTGCGGATACGGCGGCTAAGGTGCAGGCCGCGGCAACCACGTTAGGTTATCAGAAAAATACGGCCGCGGCTGAGCTGGTGACCCAGCAAAGTCACGTCATTGCGGCGATTGTCAATTCAACGAAAACCAATTTTGCGAATCATATTATTGAAGGCATTCAGGATGCGGCCTATCGTCAAGGGTTGAATGTGATTATTTTGTATGCCGGGGATGCCGATCCGGAGCAGCAGCGCCGTGCATTAACCACGGTGATCGAACGGCCCGTTCGGGGAATCTTATTGCTGTCGGTGGACTTGTCAGCAGAGAACCTAACCTATTTACAGGCGGCCCAGATTCCGTATTGTTTTTTGTCGATTTCTTTTGAAGAAGATCAGCTACCGTTTATCACCTCAGATGATTGGCAAGTCGGCTATCAAGGAACACAGGCGCTATTGGCGCAGGGTCATCGGCAGGTTGGCCTCGCCGCGGTGGACAGTGTGCATGCCCATACGGGAAAGTTACGGTTGGCGGGTTATACGCAAGCCCTAATGGAAGCGGGGATCACGCCAGATCCTGCTTGGATTCAACCGGGTGATTATAGTTACGTGGCAGGTCAAGCCGCGATGCGGGCTTACGGTCAAGCACCACAGGTAACGGCAGTCTTGGCTGGTAGTGATATGGCGGCGATCGGCGTGCTTAATCAGGCGCGTGACTTTGGCTTGACGGTGCCTCAAGATTTGTCAATCATGGCAATTGACGGGACCGAGTTGTGTGAGCTAGTGCAGCCACAACTGTCTAGTGTTTCCCAGAGCTTCTATGATATGGGCGTTGCCGGGGTGGAACAACTGACAACGGCCCAACAACAGCCACCTAAGATTACGCCCATTACGGTAGTGACCCGAGAAAGTGTTCGTTTCATTGAAAGCTAAGCCGATTATTAGGCGCCTAACGATGCTCCACCAGAAGGAGTAGTTAGGCGCCATTTTTTGAATGGACAAACGGGACAGGTCACTGATTATGAGAGATAAATAAGGACAAAACCCACTAGCAATCGATATTCATTTTATGAATAATTTAAAAACCCCTTGTCTTGTTAACCTGGTTGGATTATCTTTGAATTAATGAATCGAATCACAAATCAATGAAGGAAGCAGGGGACTACTATGCGCAAACAACTATTAGTGGGTGTCATCACGGGACTTGCGGTATTCACCTTAGCCGGAATGGGACACGAAACGGCGCAGGCTGCCACATTGCCAGCGGATTATCAAGGGGACTGGGTGGCGTACATCGGTAAGACGAAGCATCATCACGTCAACTATTATTACACGGCGCGACTAACGCTTGCTGATACCAGCTTAACGACGCAACTGAATGTCACAAAGAACGCCAATCTGAGTGATTTAACAACCCAAGTGACGCTGCAAAGTGCGGTGACGTACCAACTTAAAACGACTAAAAAACATCACGTTAGCTACAAGGTTCGAACGGCGACAGATAATGCCAGTTTGGGGAAGTTTAGTTTGACCAAGGTTAAAGTGAAGGGGCAGAAAACCACGGCGTTAGCATTTGACGATGGCGAAGATGATGTCGTGTATGCTTTCCGTAGTCTAAACAAGACGCACGCTTGGGGCGACGATGTCTTATATTAAAAGGAGTGGAGATACGATGAAAAAAGGATTAAAGGGGATTGTTTTAGCGGTAGCCAGTCTAGGGGTGTTTGCCATGGTCAGCAGCACGACTGCTAATGCTGCCAGCAAGACGACGTTACCAAAGAGTTACCGCGGAACGTGGTACATATACGGCGGGAGCGATACCGAAGATAAGGTTACGGCTTACGCTGTGGCTAAGTTGAATCTGACCAATAAGAAGATGGGTTACAAGGTCTACACGACGACTAAGAAGCAATTAACTTCATTAAAGTGGCAATTGAGTGCGGCCTTCCCCACGATTTACAGTAAAAAGGTTAACAATAAAAAGAAGGTAACTTACCGGGTGAAAGCCCGGATTGATGATAGCGTGACATTGATGACTTTGGGTAAGACCAAAGTGAACGTCAAGGTCTTAGGTAAAAAAGTTACGGCATTACGGCTACGTGCCGATGGAACTAACGTCTATGCATTCCGGAAGCCATTACGGACCCATGCGTTGTCGGATATTACCTATTAATTAAACGACTATCTTGGTCAGTCAGATATGAATGGACCCACAGACAATAAAAACAGGTCTTAACCAGTGTGCACTTCAAACGCCGGTTAAGACCTGTTTTTACTATCTTAAGAAAGACATGGTGATGCTGGCTGACGCCTGCCAATCGGATGCGCTACGAGGGGATCGTAGCTGAATTGGACAAAGTGACTATTTAGCAATGTAAGTTGTCTTCCAGTCATAAGGCACACCGGCTGGGTTATAAACGACGCTCTTCACGTTGCTACGTAAGAGTTGTGACTTGGCAGCTTGGTACAGTGGAATGGTGCCTTGGTTGTTCATCAATACCTTCTCAGCAGCAACTAACTTGGCCCACCGTTTTTCTGGTTGGTTACCGTAAACGTTCTCGGCTTCATTAAGAAGCTTGTCATAAGTGCTGTTCTTCCAGCCGGTTGTGTTGTAGCTAGAATCGGCTTCGAAGACATCGAGGAAGTTGATTGGGTCAGCGAAGACGGATTGCCAGCCAGCTAAAGTTAACTCGTAATTTCCGTTGTTTTGCTGAGTAATCAATTGAACGTAAGGAACGGTTTTAATCGTGACTGTTACATTTGGTAATTTTTCTAGGGAACTTTGAATGAATTCAGCCGTCTGCTTGCTGGAGTCGGTATCAGAAACGGAAAGGGTGACGTTGAGCTTCTTATCACCTGTTTGTTTCAACCCCTTGGCTAGTAAGGTCTTAGCTTGTTTCACGTTGTATGAAACAGCGGATTTGATGCTAGCTTCTTGGTTGAAGGCTTCGCCGGTCTTCGGATTGTTACCCATGCCAGCAGGAACAAAGCCCTTGGAGGCAACGGAACCGTCTTGCAGCACGTCGTTAACGAGTTGTGTCCGATTGATGGCTAAGGAGAGGGCCTTACGGATATTAACATTCTTGAAGGCACTAACCTTTTTTTCGTTGAGGTCAAGACGTTGTGAACCGGTTGGCAAGCGCTTGACGAAGTCCTTACTGTTTTTGTTGTTCTTGATTTGTTGCCCGCTCAGTAAGGTTTCATCAACCTTTTTGGCGTTATAAAGATTGTAACTAGTGGTGGTGCTCTCGGTGACCTGTTCGTTGATCTTGGTCAAATGGACAGCCTTCTTATCCCAGTAAGTCTTGTTTTTGGCAAGTGTCCATGACTTGCTGGTCCCGTTCCATTTGGTAAGCCGGTAAGGGCCGTTATAGACGGTTGTGCTAGAGCTGGTCCCGTATTTCTTACCGTATTTGTTCACGGCATTTTGATTAACCGGGTAGAACAGGGGCCAAGCAAGCAGCTTCTTGAAGTAGGAAACAGGTTTGGTCAGGTTGACGGTCAAGGTATACTTGCCAGTGGCTTTGATGCCTAGAGCACTGAGAGATTTCTTGCCCTTGTTGACGGCTTCGGCGTTCTTAACCTGGTAGAGGTAAAAGGCGTCTTGAGAAGCGGTCTTTGGGCTAACGGTTCGTTGCCAAGAATACACAAAATCTTTGGCAGTGACGGGATCGCCATTGGACCACTTCACGCCATGACGGAGGTTAAAGGTGTAGGTCTTACCACCATTGGTGACCTTAGTGCTGGTAGCGAGGGCTTTAGCCGGCGTTCCTTTGCTGTTCAAGCGATACAGGCCCTCTTGGGTGTTCTGTAGCACGTTGAAGCTTAGGGTGTCGGTGGCCTGAGCAAGATCGGTGGTCGCCAATTCAGAAGATTCGGTCCAATTCAGGACTTGCTTAGCGGCATACTTGCCACTGTTGTTCGAACTGCTGGACTGACTCCCACAACCTGCTAGGGTTAATAAACTAAGTGCTGCAACGGTCAAAATGGTTCCTTTTCTTTGCATCCCAAAACATCTCCTCAAAATAAAAATCGTCCTTATGTAAAAACATAAGGACGATTTCACTCGCGGTACCACCTTGATTCATGGTGGATTCACATCCACCATCTCCGTAACTTCTGTTGCCAAAAGTCGGAAGCGGTAACGAGCTTCAACCCGAGCCACCAGCTTCCACCGGTGACTTGCTCCTAGGTTCATCTTCGCCGCTCAGTTGTAAGCCACCTTTTCAGCTACCGGTGGTCTCTTGTCTTAGCGAGAACAGCTACTCTTCCTAGTCATGCGTTCATGTATTTCTAATGTGACTCTAATAATAGCGATGGCCGTTAGATTTGTCAATGGGGGAGTTGAAAGTTTTTTGATGCTGATGTGACGGGGATGATGGGTACTTATGGAAGAGAAGTCTTTTTTTAAAATGATAAAATACTCATCAAAATTCTCAACTTGATAGCCAGACGGGTTATAAATGATTCATCACATAAAGAGTATAGACAGCGTTTACAATTCAGCATAAAATGAGATTAAGCCAGTACAATGACTTCGGGTGTCGAAGAACGATTGATAAAACTAGGAGGCGTTATCGCCGTGGATAAAGAACCTTACGGAATTGGATTAGATATTGGAACTAGCTCGATCGGGTGGAGTGTCGTTGACATGAACGGTCGAATTAAACGGGTGAAGGGGCAAACTGGTCTGGGGGTCCGCTTGTTTGAAGAAGGACAAGCGGCCGCAGAACGCCGCGGTTACCGAACAACTCGTCGCCGCCTAAGCAGACGACGGTGGCGACTGCGATTATTACGGGAGATTTTTGATGAGCCGATATCAGCAATTGATGCAAGCTTCTTTGCTCGTCAGAAAGCGTCGAATGTATCACCTAAGGATACAAAGCTCGTCACCACTTATCGGCTATTCTCGGATCAAAGTGATGGGGAATTCTATGAAAAATACCCGACCATTTATCATTTACGCCAAGCCTTAATGACCGAGCATCGGCAGTTTGACTTACGTGAGATTTACTTGGCCATTCATCATATTGTTAAGTATCGCGGAAACTTTTTACGAAGCGGTAATCCACAAAAGTTCCAACCGGGTAAGTTGGATTTTAATGAGCGCTTCACACGAATTAATCAAGCTTGGTTGGGAGTTTTTGATGAATTAGCTCCCCAGCTACCAGAAGAAGATCTGGAAGACGTGACGGCGATCATTTTAGATACTACTCGTAGCCGGCTAGACCGCCAGCGTGATTTGGTCAAGCAACTTATGAAAATGACTGGTAACCAAAAGTCATGGAAGCCAATACTGACAGCATTTTGTAAGGCAATCTTAGGATTAAAGGCGCAAGTATATCTGGTTTTGGGACTGGATGTTGCTAAAGAGGATCAGAAATCATTAACCTTCAGCCTAGCAGATATCGAGGATCATCGAGATGACTTGGCGGCGCTAATGGATGAAAAGCAAACGGCCCTGCTGGAAAAGCTAGTTGACCTACAGGCGGCCATTCAGTTAACGGAGATTATGCCTGATGGGAAAGGCTTTTCGGAGAGTATGGTGCAAAGCTACGTCAACCACAAAGAACATTTATGCTGGCTGAAAGAATATGCGACAGTCCAGACTGACGAACAGCGACGGACCAAGGTCCTATTGGCTTATGACCATTATATTGATGGTAATGATAAGGGGAAGGCTGAGACGACAGGTGATTTTTACAATGAATTGAGACGATTGCTGAAGGGTGATACAAGTGAATTGGCCCAGAAGATGATGAATGCCATCGAGCTAGAAAAGTTCATGCCTAAGCAACGTACCAAAGGTAATGGGGTCATTCCTTATCAGGTTCATCAGCAGGAACTAGACGCCATTATTGAAAATCAAAAAGATTATTATCCATTTCTTGCGGCGCCTAATCCAGTCGTTGAAGACCGACGAGAACAACCTTATAAGCTGGATGAACTCGTTCATTTTAGAGTGCCATACTATGTGGGACCGATGATCACGGCTGAAGAACAAGCCAAAACTGCAGCGGGTCAGTTTGCCTGGATGGTCCGTAAAGAACCCGGTGACATTACAGTCTGGAATTTTGACAAGAAGGTCGACCGGGTTGCTTCGGCAACGAACTTCATCGCTAGAATGAAGACGACTGATACGTACTTAATTGGTGAAGATGTATTGCCGTTACAAAGCCTGATTTATCAACGTTTTATGGTGCTGAATGAATTAAATGGCATCAGAGTTAATGGTGAGCGGTTACGGCGGGATCAAAAACAGCGATTGTACAATCAAGTTTTTAAGACCCGCAGAACGGTTAGTATTAAAGCGATTCAAGAAAATCTGGTAAACCATGGCGATGTTGACAAGCGTCCAGTTATTGAGGGCCTAGCTGATCCGAAGAACTTTAATAGTTCTTTGTCTACGTATCAGGACTTAAAAGCTATTTTGTCAACGGCAGTGGATGATCCTAAACGCCAGGTCGATATTGAAAAGATTGTTAATTGGTCAACGGTATTTGAAGACCAGCGAATTTTCAAAGATAAGTTACAAGAAATCGGCTGGTTGACGGATACACAACGTAATCGGTTGAGCGCTAAGCGGTACCGCGGTTGGGGACGCTTATCAGCACGGCTGCTGACAGAGATTCAAGACGCACAAGGACAATCGATTATGGATCAACTGTGGCAAACCCAACATACTTTTATGCAAATTGTGCATGAACCAGATTATGCTGCTGCAATTACTGCGATTAACGCAGCTGGGTTCAAAGACCGAACGTTGGAAACAACGATTGATGAGTTATATACGTCACCGCAGAATAAGAAAGCTTTACGCCAGATTGTTGCGGTGGTCAGAGACATTCAAGCAGCGCGTCACGGGCAGGTACCAAGTCGGATTTTTATTGAGGCGGCTCGAGGCGCGATGGATAACAACCCACAACGAACGCGGCGTCGGCAAAAGCAATTGACCGACTTATTTGCCGATCGGGCCAAAGAGATTGTGAGTCAGACCGTCACTGAGGAACTAAAAGACCAGATAGCCGATAAAGCCAAATTCACTGATCGATTGCTGCTATATTTCTTACAAAATGGACGTGATATGTACACCGGTGAAAAATTAAATATTGATCGGCTGTCCCAATATGATATTGATCATATTTTGCCACAGTCATTGATTAAAGATGATTCGTTAGACAATCGGGTACTCGTTCAGCAACGGATTAACCGTGATAAAAATGATAGCTTTGCTGCGGATTTATACGCTAGCAAGATGCAAGGAACGTGGGAACTCTGGCGTTCAGCCGGGCTAGTTAGTGCGCGTAAATTGCGGCATCTATTGATGCGGGCTGATGAGATTAATAAGTATGCAACAGGGTTTGTTAATCGTCAGTTAGTGGAAACACGACAAGTTATTAAGTTAACAACGGACGTATTGAGCAGTCTCTATGACCCAGAGAAAACACAATTAATCTCAGTGAAAGCTGCGCTATCTCATCAATTACGGACTGAACTGAAACTACCCAAATTACGGGAATTAAATGACTATCACCACGCACTTGATGCCTACTTGGCAGCTAGGATTGGGACGTACTTATTAAAACGTTACCCTAAACTGGAACGTTTCTTCGTCTACGGCCAATACAAGGTAGCACCACAGTTAGACTTACGACGCTTTAACTTTATTCACGACCTAGTCTCAGATAAGCAGGTGATTAATCCTGATACCGGTGAGTTATTGTGGGATCGCGAAGCTGATATCAAGTACCTAGAGCATTTGAACGGGTTAAAACATTTGTTAGTGACACATGAAGTATTTGAGGATCACGGTGCGTTGTTTGATCAGACAATTTATCCGGCGCGGAAAGCTCAAAATAAAAAATTGATACCAACGAAACAAGGGCGAGATACAGCAATCTACGGCGGCTATTCGGGTCAAAATACAGCCTATTTAGCAATCGTAAAGGTTCACGATAAAGTGGACTATTTAAAAGTTATGGCGGTGCCAATTCGAGTTGTGTCTGAGGTGAACCAGCAGCGTAAGTTAGGACTGGCCGCCGAAAAAGCCTATTTGAAGAAACTTTTCTTGCCGCAATTTACTAAGAAGTCCGGCACAATCGACTTTGAAGTTGTCCGGCCGCATGTGTACTTACAGCAGCGGATTGAGGATGAAGTTTATGGAGAAGTTCATCAGTTTGCCTTGAGATCGAGCACCTATTACCGCAATCTTCAGCAATTGTGGTTACCGCTGTCAAGCCAACAAGTGTTATTGAAGAAGGATGCTAAAGATGGAGAGTTGACGCGAGTTTTTGACCAAATTTGCGAGCAAGCTCAACGATACTTTAGCTTGTATGAGCGTAATAATTTCCGGCAGGCACTGCAAAACAGTCGCAGTCAATTTGTTGCGCTACCAACCACCAACGTTATTGATGATCACGGAAAGCTAGTGCAAGTAGGCAAACGAGAAATTATTAGTCGACTTATGAGAGGGCTACATGCTAATGCAGAACGTAAGGATTTGAAAGTTATAGGTATTAAAACATCATTTGGTCTTTTACAGGAAGGTAATGGCATTCGATTAGGATTAGCTGCTAAAATGATTATGGAATCACCAACTGGATTGTTTAAACGCGAAGTGCGCATTGATCCAGAAAGTTAAAAAACAAAGGGCACTTCGCTGATAGGTTCAGTGAAGTGCCCTTTGACTAAAATTATGTATGGCCCGATAACGGGCTCAAAAGGTAAAACTTGGTGACGAATCACCTTGTTTGACTTTAACGCATCTTGGTAAATCAATAGGGTCAAGTAGGTCAACTCGACACATTCAGAATATCATGTTGTTAGGCACAATGCAAGGGAGGCAAAATTCTATGGGATGGCGAACATTATTAATTAGCCAGCATGCTAAGATTTCATTGACATCGGGAAATTTGGTGATTCAGACAGATTCAGATCGATATCATACTCCGGTTAGAGATATTAACGTCTTACTAATTCAGTCGTTACAAGTGGTAATAACGACGGCGGCAGTGGCAGCGCTAGCGGAAGCGCATGCGAAGATTATTTTTACCGGTCGGGATGGTCAACCAATCTGTGAGACAGCGGAATGTTATCCGCATGCGCGAACGGCAGCGTTAGTTAGACAACAAGTTGGCTGGTCAGAAGGGCGAATTGAGAATTTATGGACACGGGTAGTTGCTGCTAAGATACAGAATCAAATAGCGGTTGGTAATCTATTAGAAGTGTCCACGATGGATTTAAGTGGCGAATTGGAGAAGTTAGAGCTTAATGACGCGACTAATCGAGAAGCGGTTGTCGCACGACAATATTTTCCGTTGATCTTTGGTAAAGACTTTTCGCGTTCAGATCTCGTACCAATTAATGCGGCATTGAACTATGGTTATTCAATTCTATTGTCCCTGGTCAATCGCATTATTGTTTCACGGGGCTATCTAACATGTTTTGGAATCCATCACGATAATGCCGGTAATGCCTTTAATTTAGCTTCAGATTTGATGGAACCCTTTCGACCGATCATAGATTATTGGGTTGCCCAACAAAATATTCTGGACTTAACGCCGGATGTAAAATTTGGTTTGGCGCGGTTGTTCGAGCTAGATATGAGGTATAACGGTAAACAAGAGGTTTTGAGTAATGTTGTTGAGAAGGTGATTGTTCAGTGCTTAAAGTACTTAAGTGAAGAGACAGAGACAATTAGAATTGAGGTTGATGTGCCAGATGAGGTATCGAATTATGCGATTAATGATTATGTTTGATTTGCCAATGGAGACCAGTCAAGACCGACGGCACTATCGTCATTTTCGTAAGGCCTTGCTTCAAGAAGGATTCTTTATGATGCAGTATTCAGTCTATGTACGGGTATGCCCGAATTCAGCGGGTGCAGCGGCGATAGAAAAGCGGATAGCTGCTCTGGCACCGGCTAATGGATTGGTTCAGTCAGTTATGCTGACGGAAAAGCAGTATCAGGCGATGCACTTTATTGCTGGACAACCTAATCAGGATCTGCTAAATTCCGCAGAAAGAACCGTGATGATATGAATTTAACTTACTATGGTTTTCAGCCATTCAAGATTACGCCAGGAAAAGTAGTCGTGTTGGCAACGGGTTCCCCGCATATTTATCAAGAAATAATTTTGGGATTGCAAGATAGAACAGACACTGTGAAACTTAGTGATGACAACTTTACCACGGTCACAGTAGGGAAGGGCGCACAGTGGTATGGAGATCCCCTGTTAAACGTGGATTTAAATGCGTTATTTCAACGAAAACTGCAAACGAGGTTGTTGAAAGTCTTAGCTGATGATCAAACGGTGGGCTTAGTGGATGGGCTGCAATCATTGCTATCTCAACTATTAGCGGATAGTTACTTGATGGATGTTCCATTGGAGTTGCCAGAGACACCAGAACTAGCAAAGCTGATAAAATTTAGTGGTATTCAACTAGTACCTGATTTAAGAGATGACGTATATGGTATACTAGAGACACTAGTTAAGGCGTTGATAGAACTGAATGATCACCGAATGGTGGTTTTGACCAATGTCGGCCATTATCTTCAGGTCAGCCAACTTCAATCGTTGGTAAGATTTATGGCAAATATTGATTTACCAATTCTTCTAATTGAATTTTCATCCACCAAGCAATCAGACTATTTCAGAAATTGTGACTATCACTACATCGACAGCGATTTTGTGTTGTGGTAAATTCTCAAGGTGAGATAATGGTGTGAAAATGTCGGCTTTAGAATCTTGGTAAATCAATAGGGTTAAGAACTTCTTCTAGTCCCTGTGGTAAGTCCATTTTGCTTTAGAATCTTGGTAAATCAATAGGGTTAAGAACTTCTAAAGCTAAAACAAATATTGCAGACTTGCTTTAGAATCTTGGTAAATCAATAGGGTTAAGAACGAGCAACACAAACATGGAATTAGTCGACTAGCTTTAGAATCTTGGTAAATCAATAGGGTTAAGAACGAGCAACACAAACATGGAATTAGTCGACTAGCTTTAGAATCTTGGTAAATCAATAGGGTTAAGAACGAGCAACACAAACATGGAATTAGTCGACTAGCTTTAGAATCTTGGTAAATCAATAGGGTTAAGAACATTTTATTTAACCAAGAAACTGACCAAGTAGCTTTAGAATCTTGGTAAATCAATAGGGTTAAGAACGCCAGCTGTATTAACTCATCCGGCGTGGCTGCTTTAGAATCTTGGTAAATCAATAGGGTTAAGAACTTTGTTGATTGCCGCTTTGGAAGGAATCTCGCTTTAGAATCTTGGTAAATCAATAGGGTTAAGAACAAGTTCCAAAGATTTAAGCAGTCAGTTTAAGCTTTAGAATCTTGGTAAATCAATAGGGTTAAGAACATGAGCTGGAAGAATATAAGCCACTCGAGAGCTTTAGAATCTTGGTAAATCAATAGGGTTAAGAACAATTGTTTTCCAATCTTGATATGCCCATGTGCTTTAGAATCTTGGTAAATCAATAGGGTTAAGAACTGGCTGCCTCCATAGATAACGATCGCTGAAGCTTTAGAATCTTGGTAAATCAATAGGGTTAAGAACTCCCAAAGGTAAATCATTAAATGATCCCGAGCTTTAGAATCTTGGTAAATCAATAGGGTTAAGAACTCATTGAGGCGTTAATGTATAAACCGCCTTGCTTTAGAATCTTGGTAAATCAATAGGGTTAAGAACGCCAAGAAATCAACGACTACATCGAATTTAGCTTTAGAATCTTGGTAAATCAATAGGGTTAAGAACACAATTACCAACAAATGCAACTCCAAGCATGCTTTAGAATCTTGGTAAATCAATAGGGTTAAGAACTTAATGTAAGGCGAACCATCCACGAAGGCAGCTTTAGAATCTTGGTAAATCAATAGGATCAAGAATACCCACTAGCAATGCTGCTAGGTGCTATGGTGTCTTACGATTTTGATAAAATGGCTCATTGATAAGAGCGAGATAACTTCTTTGAAGATATTAAATGACCTTGTAAAAAATGGTCTATAGATCTGTCAATTAGCACCAGTGGGCGTAAACATGAGAGTTCAATTCAACTTGCGAATTGAACTCTTTTTGTTAGCAAACGAATTATCACTAGCTTTGACAGCGAGGTACTTCAGTTAACCTAAACAATAACGGCAGTTTAACCACCAGACTATAAAAAATTGGTAACTTAACAAGACGCGGCATAACTTGAGCGCCCGCAACCGCCACTGCTGATAATGCTCGCCTTTTATCTGATCTCACGTATCCTTAAATCTGTATCATCTCAATCCAATCAACCAGCGTTTAGCAGTCCAAGTGAGTTAGCTGGGCCAACAAAGTGAGGGGCCTCACTCATGTTTAGGCCACCATACCGCGTATGATAGAGACGATAGCTAGAAGTAGTGCGACGCGCACGAACTCAGCTAGGTGTGACAAGACGTTAGAAAAGGTAAGTTAGCGGTCGGAATTTGGGATTCACGGCCGTTGGATGCCTCGGTATGCTTTATATGTAAGCGATTACACCAATGGTTAACAAATCTTGGGGGAGGTTTTTATCATGAGTAAGATGCAATTATGGAAACAGCGGTTCTTCTATGGGGCCACTGATATGGCTGGAAATCTGATTTGGCAAATTGTGGGGCTATATCTACTGTTCTACTACACCACAGTTATGGGGATTTCGCCCGCTTTCGCTGGCACCCTGTTCTTTGTCGTGCGGATCATTGATGCCTTTGATGGTGTGGTCTATGGATTCTTAATTGACCACACGCATTCCAAATTTGGGAAGGCACGGCCGTACTTCTTGTGGTTCGGGATTCCACTAGGAATTTTGACCATGTTACTCTTCTTTAACCCGTCATTTGGCGGCAACAAAGTCATTCAACTGGCGTGGGTCTCCGTTGTCTACACGCTCTTTAGCTTAGTTTATTCCGGAGCTAATACGCCAATCACGGCGATTTTACCGAGTTTGACCAAAGACCCTGATGAACGGACCAATCTGGCCAGTGCGCGGATGGTCATGACAAACATTGGGACCGCCGTAATTGGCGCAATTACGTTGCCGATGGTAGCTCAACTAGGCGGCAAGAACGCTGAAAAAGGTTGGCTAATTTGGGGTGTCATCATTGGGATCGCCATTATCGCGCTATTCCTAGGCGCCTTTGCTAACCTTCGTGAAAAGGATGATATCGTAGCTGAAACCGAAGACGCCCCTGAAATCAAAGGGCATCTATCAGTCAAAGACTCTTTAAAAGGGGCCGCTAAGAATAAGCCATGGCTCATCTTGAGTGCCAGCTTTATCTTATTACAGACCTTCTGGATGATGCGGCTACAGACCGCGGTTTACTACCTGACGTATGTCTCTCATCAACCAGCGTTAGTTGGGGCCTTTAACGGCTTAGTCATTGTGGCGGTTATTGGGAATATCTCGGTGCCTTTCCTCAGTAAATTCATGAAGCACCGTAACGTCATGATCTTAGCCATGGTAACCTTTGCCTTTGGGGAATTGCTGATGGCCTTTAAGAACATTCCGTTACTTTTTATCGGAAATGTTATCGCGTTAGTTGCGATGGGTGCGGCCTTCTCGATTGCCTTTGTCATGATTGCCGATACCGTTGAGTACTCGCGTTCCGAACTGCACATTGACGAACCCGGGATTTTATCTGCCGTACCAATGGTTGGCGCTAAGCTAGGGATGGGCCTGGCCGGTTTGATTTCTGGCTGGTTACTGTCTTGGGGTGGCTTTAACGCTGCGGCTAAGGTGCAAGGTGCTAAAGCCGTTACTGCCATTGCCACTAACTTCATCTGGGTACCGGTCGTTTTGGCCCTAGTGATCGGTGGGATTCTCTACCTGTGGTACCAATTAGATGAATCTAAGATTGCGTCAGCGAAAGCGGCTAAAGAAGCCGAGAAGAAATTAAGCGAAGAAGACGCTTAATCTGAATTCGGGAATCGCCGTCAGGTCTTGACGGCTGTGTCAGACGAGAGGGGTAATCAAGATGCTAAATGATACAACGACCAAGCAGTCATTGGGCTACAGCGATGAGTTACGCCGACTACAGGGGATTGGTGTGACCGATATCGCTGATGGAGTCACCAGTTGGGTTAAAGAACGGGACCCACTGCACACCTTCGAACCGTTAGTTTGGGAAACCGTTGCGGGGATTGAAGCCAATCCGCAGTTGCCCACCGACCTGTTCAGTTTGCGCCAGGGGACGGAAACGTCTGGTCAGCGGGACTTGACCACAACAGCCATGAAGGTTGAAATGCAACAGATTGTGGCGATGAATCGGCGAGTGCGGGTCATCCGTATTGCCCGTGAGGATCATTTGAACGCGGACAAAGCTTATATTTATTTTCACGGTGGTGCCTACTACGGCGGCACGCCGGAAGATGTTTTACTGGCATTGAAATTTGTGGCTGAACAGGCCAATTGCGTGGTTTATAATGTCGACTACGCCTTGGCCCCCGAACAGCCTTACCCAGCCGGCATTCTGGATGGCTTGGCTGTGGTGGCAGCGATGACTGCTGAATACGCTCATATTTCTTTGGGCGGTGACTCTGCTGGAGCATCGATTGCCCTAGGCGTTAGCCAACTCTGCAAGTCCATGGGAATTTGTGAGATTGCCAGTCACGTGTTGTTCTACCCAACAGTTATTCAAGGGTCTAAGTTGACGGGCCCACTGTGGGACGATAGCCAGATTACGATTGTTCCGGAGCAACGGGCGGCGTTACATCGGAGTTACCAGTTGTTCGAGCAACTCGATGCCATCATGAGTGGTTACTATGTGGCGGATCAAGCCGTTGATTTGACGGCCCCACTTCTATCGCCATTGTTGGCCGACCCAACGATCTTTCACAACGTGACCTTACTGGTGGGCGAATATGATCCGTTCCGCCTACAGGGAGAAGCCTTCATCAAGCGTGTGGGGCACACCAATGGTGATGCTAACTACTTCCGTTATGGCGGCATCAGCCATGCCTTTTTGAACTTTACGGGCAATGTCCCAGCCGTGGAAGATGCGTTGATGACAGCGGCAAAATTCATTTAAACCGGGTGCAAATCCGACAACTGGGGGAGATCATGTTGACGTTACAAGATTATCATTTAACACTACACGATGTGGCCAATCACCAACCGGCTTATTTGGAAACCGTCTTTTCCTTAGCCAACGGGCACTTCGGGGTACGAGCCAATGACCCCATTACGGGAAATCCAATTGTGGGGACGCTCATCAACGGCTTCTATGAAACGGCACCGATTACGTATGGCGAAGCCGGTGTGGGGTACGCGAAGGCCCACCAAACGATTCTTAACTTACCCGACTTTCGCCATATCAACGTGGCGACAACGACCGGGCACAGCTTTACCAGCAGTGAGCGGACGAAAGTTGATCTGGATTTGGCAACGGGGGAACTCACGGAACACTACACACTGCAAACACGGCAGGGTGAAACGATTGCAATGAGTGTTCAGTCTGTGATTGGGCAGACGCAGACGGCTTTTTGGGCGGTCAATTATGGCTTTCTCGCCGGCAATTATGCTGGTGGCCTAGTCGTCAATAAAACGATTGCGGTTCCCGCCGAAGCCGAAAGCTTACCATCTGCTGACCCCCGCAAGACGCGACTCGCCGGGCTGCCCATTTGTGAAACCACCTTTATGGCAAAAGACTTGCAGCAGTATCACGTTAAGACGCGGCAGACCAAGCAATCGGTGACCATCTATTTGGGGATGTTGACAACACCGGGGAGTCTCTTGCGGCAGCCAGTAGACTTGAGCGACCATACAACGCACCACCTGAGCTATGAAGTCTATGTAGGGGAGATGGGGCAACAAAATACCATCGATCCCGCCCTCCCATTTCCGGCAACGGCTCTAACCGCACTGTTGGCCGACAGCCGTGACTTTTGGCAAGATGTCTGGCAACGCAGTGAAGTCACGGTGGGGGGCAACGATGAGTTAGATCTCGCGATTCACTACAACCTCTTTCAATTGAATCAGGCGGCTGGACGTGATGGACGGACCAATATTGCGGCCAAAGGACTCAGTGGTTCCGGCTACGAGGGCCATTACTTCTGGGATACCGAGATGTACATGCTCCCGTACTTCATCTATACCAATCAGCCGATGGCCCGTCAGCTACTGGTCTATCGGTACCAAACACTGCCACAGGCCCGGCAACGCGCCCGGACACTGGGGGTCGACCAAGGCGCCTTGTTTGCTTGGCGGACAATCAATGGCGAAGAGGCCTCGGCTTATTTCCCAGCAGGAACCGCACAGTACCACATTGATGCCGATATTGCTTATGCAGTGGGTAAGTATTACGAGATTACCCGCGATATTGATTTTATCAAGCAATGTGGTTTTGAAATGGTTTTGGAAACGGCGCATTTCTGGGAAGCGTTTGGTTCCTGGCATCAGGTGGGTACGAGTCAGCGGTTTGAATTTCACACCGTTACTGGGCCCGATGAGTACACGGCGTTGGTCAATAATAACTACTATACCAATCGCTTAGCTAAACACAACTTTGAACTCGTTACGTATCTGGCACAGGAGATTTTGAAAGTGGACCCCAATGGTTTAACTAAATTTGGGATTGATGCGACCGATATTGATGCCTTCCAAAATCTGGCAGAGCACGTGTATTTGCCTTATAGTACTGAACAGCAGATCAACGCGCAAGATGATAGTTTTCTGAGCAAGCCACGCTGGCCGGTGGCGCAGTCAACACCGGAAAACTTTCCCTTGTTGCTCCACTATCACCCGTTGACAATCTATCGGTACCAAGTTGCCAAACAAGCGGACACGTTGCTGGCAGATTACCTGTTTCCAGAGGATTTATCGCCAGAGCAGTTGCAGCGGGAGTACCATTACTATGAAGGCATGACCACGCATGATTCTTCTTTGTCGCGTTCGATTTTCAGTATTTTAGCGGCACGGATGGGGGATGTCGAGAAGGGCTATCGCTATTTTATGGATACGGCACAAATGGATTTGGTCAATCTGCAAAAGAACACGGCAGATGGTCTGCATCTCGCTAATTTGGGCGGCAGTTGGTTGGCTTTAGTCGCTGGCTTCTCGGGGTTCTACGTGCAAGACGAGGTGGTTCACTTTACCAATCATCTGCCGTCAGAACTGACGCAGCTAACCTACCGGATGAAGATTGCCGAAAGCGTGTTGGAGATTAAGCTGACGGCCACTGAGACCACGGTGGTGGTGATTAGTGGCCCCATTCCAACGTATGGTGTGAGTGTCAATGGCCAGTTGATTTCGCTAGCCAAGAAAGTGCGTTGAAGTGGCGTGGCTCGGTAGATGTGAAAGGTAAGTAATACCAAAAGGCAACGATTGCGGAAACTTAGACCGTCAGTCGTTGCCTTTTCTAGGATGCTAGGCTAGCTGGGTAACGGAAAGATACAGTATAAAATGTATTGCTTATTCGTAGTGGCTACTATATAGTAATGGATACAGTCAAGCGAAGGCGTAATTACCCGGAGCACGACTTAGCAAGATAGTCGGTTACGCCCTCCCACATTCTAGACCAGGGGGCGGTGAACATGACGATACTAGTGAGAAAGGTATTGGGGGCGTGGCGTTCGCCATGGCGACCTACGTATTATCCTTAGCGATAGTCAATTTGGCTAGAGCATATCGGATAATAAAAAAAGCTACTTCTAAAAAGAAGTAGCCCCCACAATACCGCACTAGACTTGCGAACTTGTGGTGGCCGGTCGGACGGTCGCCACTTTTTGTATTGATAAACATATTATATATGATATTTAACGGCGGTCAACCCATATGGGTCACAAGGGATCTTGGTTGCGTGCATTTAATAAATCATCTGCTAAGTAATTATTGCGATTTGGTCACGTAAACAGTACGATGCCAGCAATAAGGGGGAATGAACCATGTTATTACCAGATGTCGCGCTATCAAAAGAGCGGGTCATATTGTTGGTAAATTCGGTAATACTCGCGTTGGCTTGGATGCGCTACTTGCTTTTACCTAAGGCACGCCCCAGCTTCAGTGTCTTGGGGGCGTTTACGTTAGCTTATGCGGCCTTGTTGTTGATTCAAATTATGGCAAAGCATCTTGAAAAGTCCAGTCAAAGCTACCATGTTCCTGTGATTGTTGGAACATGGTAGCTTTGGTTTAAATCGGCGAACGCCATGCTCGCTAGTTAATTCCTAAACGTTAAGTGGTCGAACCACAAGACCGCAAAAAAATGGTTGTTCTCGTCAAGCGAATATGCTACATTTTAGAATGTAAGCGATTCCTTATTGGCAATTTTAGTCATTCGTCAAATAGAGCATCGCTAACCATGCAACATCATTTCAGATTCGGAGGAGATCACCCATGAAATTGACGAAAGTTGTTAGTCTATTAGCTGTGACTGCTGGTGCATTGGCCCTAGTGGCGGTACCCAGCAATGCGCAGGCCAAGACCAAGAAGAAAGCAGCAGTTAAACCCGTGACGATTTATTTAACGCGGCATGGTGAAACGACTGGAAACGTGATGGGACGGGTTCAAGGATGGAGCGACTTCCCACTGACCAGCAATGGGATTGCCGTTGCCAACAACTTGGGACGCGGCTTGAAGGGCAAGACTTTCAAAGTGGCCTATGCTGGGAATTTGACCCGGCAACAAGTGACGGCCAAGCAAGCGCTCAAGTACTCGGGAAACAAGAAGGTTAAGGTCAACGTGTCCAAATACTTACGTGAAGGCGGCTACGGCAGCTTTGAAGGTGACAGTATTGCAGCTGACAATGCCTTAATTGCCGGTGTTTACGGCTTCAAGTCCGGTGATGAAATGATGGCCAAGCAAGGTAAAGACTACTGGAATCTGTTACAGGATGCCTACTACAAACTTGATCAGGAAAATAGCCAAAAGACCAATCTGGTGGCTAGTGACCGAGCAGAAAGTTCTAAGCAAGTACAAAAGCGGATGGCTAAGGAATTGTTAACCATCGCCAAGGCTACGCAAAAGCGGGGCGGCGGTAACGCATTGGTCGTTAGTTCCGGGATGTCCATTAACGAATATCTCTCAACCATGGCCGGTAGCAAGTACACCGGCGCACCGCTGAAGAATGCTGCGGTAACGAAATTAGTTTATAAACACGGCAAATTAGCCGTTAGTGGTCCGATTGGTTCCATGACATACGTGGATAAAGGCGCCAAGTTAGCTAAATAGATGACTAGAAGATGACCCTGAGGTTGTGGTGGGGGCATCTTTTTTTATACTAGAAGCCATTAAGGAGATGATACGCATGAAAGTAACGTTAAAACCCCTAGCGCGCGAGGAAGTTGCGGCGTTTTGGCAATTGGCCTTTCGTGATCCGCAGGCGGCATGGACACAGTGGAATGGCCCGTATTTTCACGATCACGTGCCGACCTATGCAGAATTTGTGACGGGCCCCGGCCACGAAGACTACGTGAACCAGCCTTGGCGCCAGGTGATTTGGGTAGATGGTCAAATGGTGGGGATGGTTTTTGCATATTACGATGATGCGCCGCTCAACCGTTGGCTAGATGTCGGCATAACCATTTATGACCAACACCGCTGGCAACGAGGGATTGGCAAAGCCGCATTATCACAATGGATTGATTGGCTATGGACTCAAACGCCGCTCCCCCACATTGGACTAACCACGTGGTCAGGTAATCGGCGAATGTGTCATCTTGCTGAGTCGCTGGGCTTACGTGAAGAAGCCCGGGTGCGCCAGGTTCGCTACTGGCAAGGTCGTTATTGGGATTCAGTAAAGTATGGGGTGTTGCGAGAAGAGTGGCACAAGCGATAAGTTACTAACTAATTAATTTTAAACCCAACGTTGCACTCAGAATCACAGCGACCCAGACGAGTTTACGCCAGTCTTTTGATTCACCGAAGAATAGCATGCCGGTAAGAACGCCACCGGCGGCCCCAATTCCGGTCCAAATCGCATAGGCGGTGCCCATCGGTAAGGTTTTTAACGCGAGTTCCAAGCCACCAAAGCTCAGGGTAAATGCGAGAATCATCAGGACCCACAGCCACCACGTCTTGCGGTGAAGTGCCCAATTCATCAAGGTGACGCCTAACATCTCACTTAAGCCGGCGCCAATGAGAAATAACCATGCCATCTTAGTTGGCCTCCTTTGTGGTTGTCCACTGCAGTCCGCCGATACCGACCAGTAGCAGTAGAATCAAGGCAATTTTTAACCAGCTAATCGGTTCGCCAAAGATGAACATGCCAATGCTGGTGGTTCCAAGTGTTCCTAGGCCCACGAACACGGCATAGGCGGTTCCGGCGGGCAGAATTCGACTCGCCCGAATCAAAAAGTAGAAGCTGAGGTAGATGGCGATACCGGTTGCTAACCATTCCCAGGGGGTCGTGGCATGCTTAAAGCCGACCACCCAACTAACTTCAAAAACCGCGCCCAAAACGACGGTTAACCAATGTTTCCACATCATCAAAAACCTCCTAGTTGCTTAATTAAAATCAGCAATTATCAAAAAAAGCGCCTGAGAAATTTTGTCAATGACTGACAAAATCTCCCAGGCTTTTTCCCTTCCGTGTCTACGGACTGACCCGCAGGTTCTCTCTCGGACCAGACCCGTGTGGCGGAACCCTAGAGAACAAATGTATGCGACTTGATAATGTAGCCATAGCTTAGCACATCTTAAAAATGGGGGCAACCGGAATGTTTGCGGTTGTCCATAGCACATCGTATAATGATGGTGTTGTGAAAATAATCACGATTAGTAAGGAGCGATTTAAATGACCCAGATGTTTGGTAGTCCGGCTTCATACGTACAAGGTAAAGATGTCCTATTTGACAGTATCGCTTATTTAGAAAAATTTGGTCACAAAGCCCTATTAATGGCCGATTCAGTGGTGTATCAAATTATTGGAGACCGATTCAAGGCGTATCTTGATGATCACCACATAGCGGTCCATAAGGTGATCTTCCGTGGAGAAGCGTCTCCTGAAGAGATTGACCGGATTACTGGCATTGGTCGGGAGTTTGGGGCAGAGGTGATTATCGGTTTAGGCGGAGGCAAGACGCTGGATTCTGCCAAAGCAATTGCTGATAATCTACAGTTGCCGGTAGCCATCTTGCCATCGTTAGCGTCGACTGATGCGCCGTGCTCACGTTTATCGGTTATTTATCATGCAGATGGCTCGTTCAAAGAATACCGCTTTTACGACAAAAACCCTGACCTCGTGTTGGTAGATACCCGACTAGTGGCCGGTGCGCCAGCTCGGTTATTAGCATCGGGCATTGCGGATGCGTTAGCCACCAATGTTGAGGCTCAAGCAGTTGCCAAGGGGGATAATGCCACTATGCTGGGCGCTAAACAAACGCTGGTCGGTAACGCGATTGCCCAGAAGTGTGAAGATACCTTGTTTGCTTACGGTCACCTTGCCCTCGAGTCCGTTAAACAACATGCTGTGACGCCAGCGCTCAATAAGATAGTGGAGGCCAATACATTAATGAGTGGTGTTGGTTTTGAAAGTGGTGGTTTGGCTGCGGCACACGCCATCCATGACGGACTAACGGCATTGGATGGACCGATTCATGAGTTAACTCATGGTGAAAAAGTAGCCTATGGCACGTTGACCCAACTCTTCTTGGAAGGTCGGAGTGAAGCGGAATTTGACCGCTATTTAGCCTTTGATTTGTCATTAGGGTTACCGACAACCTTAGCTGACTTGAAGATTCCAGATGTCACGGATGAAGACCTGTTGAAGGTTGGTCAGCAAGCAACTGCGCCGGCCGACACCATGGATCGTATGCCATTTAAGGTAACGCCAGATGATGTTGCCCAAGCCATGCGCGGCGTTGATGCTTATAGTCGCGCTTACCAGGCACGCCATGAAAAGTAATTAAAAGATTAGAAAAGCTGTTTGCGGGTCCGCATAAATACAAGCGGACCCGCAACCAGCTTTTTATTATCCAGGGTTGATTTGGTCAATACCTTTGATTCGCAGGTCAGCCAGACTGGCTAATGGTTCCGGGTAGCGCATGATTAGACGCGTGAGTCCTTGAACCTCCTTGACTTGGAGCATGTGGCACTGGACGAGGATTGCGACATCTTCATCGAATTCGGCCCGATCAATGCCGTCCCAGTCACGGGCGAAGGAATCCTCATGGACTACCGCATAGGGAACGTTGGTTTTCTTCGTGGTTTTATTTCCATAAAGCGCGTGGAAGAGAATAACGCCCCATCGGCGGCCAGCCCGCGCCGTTAGTGTGGCGAATTTATCGGGGTCAGTTTTCTGCACATTTGCAGGACTGACGGCGATGAAGGAGGCGTTGGGATCAGGGTTAATGGTTTTTAGGTAGGCAAAATAATCACGATATTTTCGTTGCATGGGCTGAGTTCCTCTCTTGATTAAAGTGTTACGTTCTTTATACCAGTTTTACCAGGGGTCTGTAAAGGATGAAACGGCTAGATTCAGCCATTTATTTTTAAAAGTAAGCGCTTACAGAAAATGGTATTAAAATCGCCCATAAGTGACCAATTTCACGAAAAATGAAATCGATTGTATTGCAATATTATCGGGATGGAAGCGTATTTTCTGAAAAAATAAAAATCCAAAAGCCCTTATTTTCACAAATTTAGCTTGCTATACTAATCTCGAATTAAAGATGGCTGTCTCAGTCAGATAACATTTAGTCAAAACGGTGCCGCGGGTCACGGCCCCCGGCGTAAATATGGAGGTTAGCAATATGCAACTCGGAAGTATTGAAGCAGGGGGAACCAAATTTGTTTGTGCAATCGGTAACGAGGATTATCGCACACAGGATAAGGTCCGAATCCCGACGACCACCCCAGAAGAAACGCTCAGTCAGACCATCGCGTACTTTAAACAGTTCCCGGATTTAAAGGCGATTGCCATTTCGTCTTTTGGACCGATTGAACTGCGCCACAATTCACCTAAATATGGTTACATTACCAATACGCCCAAGGTTGGTTGGGCCAATACGGACTTTGTCGGTCGCCTCAAGCAGGAACTAGATGTGCCCATGTATTGGACCTCTGACGTAAATGGTTCGGCTTATGGTGAGTACGTGATGTCCACGCTATTCAACGAAAACATTAACTCACTCGTTTACTTCACGATTGGAACCGGCGTGGGTGCGGGTGCCATCATCGACGGGAACTTCGTTGGTAGCCTCGGTCATCCCGAGATGGGTCACGTCCGATTGAAACGCCACCCCGACGATTTAGATTTTCCTGGGATTTGCCCCTTTCACGGTGACTGTTTAGAAGGCTTAGTCAGTGGTCCCACGTTCGACGCGCGGCTAGGGAAACCTGGTAAGGACGTGCCACTGACGGATCACGTGTGGGATATTTTAGCCTATTACGTGGCCCAAGCCGCTTTACAGGTCACCTTGATGATGCGGCCTGACAAGATTGTCTTTGGCGGCGGTGTGGTGAGTGAAGCTTTTCTGGATAAGGTCCGCCACGAATTTGACCAGTTATTGAACCACTATGTCGATGTCGGTAAGCTCACAGATTACATTGTGATGCCAGCCGTCAAGGACAATGGGTCAGCCACGCTGGGGGATTTTGCCCTAGCACTTAACGAATACAACAAGTAAGAGAGGGAGATTTACTGATGAAAGCTTTAGTTCTAACGGGTACAAAACAATTTGAGATGCAAGATGTCACGACACCAACTGTCAAAGACGATGAAGTCTTAGTGAATACTGCCTATGCAGGGATTTGTGGGACTGACCGGGCCTTATACGCTGGTCTTCCTGGTTCTGCGGATGCTGTGCCACCAATTGTCTTGGGTCATGAAAATTCCGGAATTGTTGCCGCAATTGGTCGTAACGTGACCAACGTGAAGGTGGGCGACCGGGTGACTGTTGACCCTAACATCTACTGTGGCGAATGTGAATACTGCCGGACTGATCGTCCAGAATTATGTGACAACTTATCAGCCGTTGGGGTGACACGTGATGGTGGTTTGGAAGAAAGCTTCACAGCTCCTGCTTCCGTTGTTTACCCCATTCCTGACAGTGTTTCACTGAAGGCAGCGGCCACGGTTGAACCAATCTCCTGTGCCGTTCACGGAGTCAAGTTACTTGATCTCACCCCTTATCAAAAGGCTTTGGTTATTGGGGATGGCTTTATGGGACAACTCTTTGTCCAATTACTGCAAGCCTATGGCGTTCACCAAGTTGATTTCGCCGGGATTGTTGATGAAAAATTAGCCTTTAACAAGGAAAAATTTGGCGTCACTAACACATACAACACCACTCGTGACAGCATTCCAGCCGACTACGACGTTGTGATTGAAGCGGTTGGTCTGCCACAAACGCAAGAACAAGCCGTTGAAGCCACTAAGAAGGGCGCACAAGTGCTGATGTTTGGGGTCGGTAAGCCTAACCAAACGTTCTCAATGAACACGTATGAAGTTTACCAAAAGCAATTGAAGATCCAAGGGGCCTTCATCAACCCATATGCATTTGAAGATGCCATTGCTTTGTTGGCAAGTGGGCAATTGGACGTGGAATCTTTGATCAGCCACGAAGTTAGTCTGGAACAAGTTGAAGATGTCTTGAACGGCAAAGTGGAACATGTCAGCAAGGCAGTTGTGAAGGTCAGCGACTAGTAAAGGTAAGGGATTATTGTGAAAGCTGAAGCACTTCGTTCAAACGATGGGATGGATACGATGGCAGTTAACAGTGGGCGCACCATTTCTATGGGCAAGGCGATTGCGTACTTTGCACTCTCCCTTGTGATTAATTCGGCGGGTAACGTCTTAACGCTGGTAACCAGTGCGAAGATTCACCCTTCTTTCCTCGGGGCGGCCTATTGGTCCGCAGCCGAAGCGAACTTGGGAACCGCCTTTCATTGGAACCTCTTTTGGGCATTCCTGATTATGGGGTTTCTCACGGCCGTTTTAAATGCCATTTTGATTCATCATTGGGATTGGAAACGGATCGCAGGAAACATGGTCTTTATGGTCCCATTCTCCGCATTGATTCAAGTTTTTGAAGATTTCTTTGATGGTAAGTATCCGGCGTTGTTCAGTGGATTACCGGAAGCCCGTAGTCTGGGAATGGTGATCCTATATGTCGGCTTGAACTTCCTTGGCGTGGCCTTTATTGCGGTGGCAATCTCGATTTACCAACGGGTTAACTTGGTTTTACATCCGGCTGATGATTTGATGCAGATTCTTCGGTTCCGGTACTTTAAGGGCAATGCAGCCAAGGCGATGTGGGCCTCATACATTCCACCAACCATCATGGCGATTGTTGCTCTGGTGATTACCCGAACATTTACTAACTTTGGGCTGGGAACCATCTTTGCTTTCTTAGCACAAGGTGGGATTACGGGTATCGCGGATAAGGTGATCTTCCCAAGATTGAAGCATCAAGCGGTTGACGTTGGTCAAGTAAAGGAGTCTTAATATGGCAGTGCAAGAATTTATTACGGGCATTCAACACGTAGGTATTCCCACAGCAGATTTGGAGCAAACGATGGCGTTTTATCAGTCACTAGGATTTGAACGGGCTGGCCTCTTTCACAATGGTGAAAATCGCTGTGCCTTCATGCGCTTGGGCAATTTAACGATTGAAACGTGGGAAGGTGATCCCACGAATCCCACGGCAGGCGCAATCAATCATATCTCATTAAACACCACGGATGTGGAAAAGGCGTTTGCTGCTGCTAAGCAACAAGGCTTACACCTGGTGAATACTGAAATTCAATCGATTCCGTCATTTTGGGATAAGGGTATTCGCTTCTTTAATATTCTCGGTCCAAATCACGAAACCATTGAGTTCTGTGAGATCTTAAACTAATCGGTCTCCGGCCCGGAGCCTAGCGAAGGGCCGTTGGGGGGACACGGATAATCAGCAAAAGTTGTGTCAAAACCTTAGTTAGGCATGACCAAAAAACCGGCAAACCAGTCTCGATTACGAGAGCGGTTTGCCGGTTTTTGTGTACTTATGGTAAAAAAGACCACATTATCACGAAGAGACCAAATAACCCGTATAGGATTGAAAATAGTAAGTGGCGCTTATGGGTGTGGTCATGACGATATCTGATGAATCCAATTACAAGGGCCAGTAGTAGGATAACTAGACCAATGAGTGTTAAAAAATACATGGGAAATAGCGCTCCTAACGGTTTTGAGTGGTGGCTTGTATTTGAGAAGACAGATTAGCGATGGGAAACTCGTCAACTAAGGTGATGCGACAACCACCCTGAGTGGCACCGGCATTGATCAATTCGCCAATGTCAGCTTGTGCGGTGTTGAAGCGGTTAGCCATCAGATTGCCACCAACAGTCCCCACAACTGCGCCCGGTAGGCCAGCAACTAAAGCACCGCCAGCGGGACCCCCCAGCATCAGAGAAACTGCGATCTTACCGTAATAGGTATGCAGGGCCACCAAGGCCGATTTATTTGGTGCAAATGTATTTAACCCACCATTAACCCACTTCTCATAAAAAGTTGACGTTGGCTGACTGCTGGACGCGGCCGTCGGCATTAAGCGGTTATTGAGGTGTAATGGTATTGCTAATTCGGTGAATTGACGCCCTAGTTGTTCTGAGTGACTAGCATTAAGCGACGTAGCGGCAATAAGGTGTTTATCAGCGAAAGCAGGGGGTGTCAGCGATAATCCACTGATGAGTACGAGGAGTAACAGTAATCTAGTTTTTCGGAAATTCATGTATGTATTTCATCCTTTGCCGCTGTATTTGTTAATTAGTATACCGGATAGGGGAACTGAATATAAGTGCCAATGGGATACATTATCGGGTAATTGTTAAAGTAGCACTAGTCCGTTAGTGTATAAATTAACGTTTCTAGTTATTTGCCACGATTTGTAAATAATCTCGACTCCAAGTATCCATCGCCCGAATGAGGGGAACCAACGACTGACCCAGCGGAGATAAATGATAGCTGGTTTTGATTGGGACGTAAGTTCTATCGACCTCCTTGCAGATGATTTGGTCATGTTCCAGTTGCTTGAGCTGCAAGGATTGAATCGGTTAGGTGATATTGAGAATTAACGTCGCATTCGTAAATTTTATAATCTGATTAAGGCCTTTAATAAAGATTAAACAAAGTCCATTAGCTAGTGAAATAATTCTCTATGTCGTTATACTAAGGGCATCTTTAGGGTTACTAGTGGAGGAGAAAAAATGGATAAAAGAGCCGTCAATAGCGTTGAGACCAACGATCGAATCTGCGATTATGGTTGGGGGATTGTGCTGTGTCTCATCCTGTTATTTTGTCTGAGTATGGGGGCGCTTTATTTTGCGAGTAGTCGTGACTTAAATCCTACCAGTCCAGTTAAAACAGTTGGACTGCAGATGATATGGTATCTCTTAGGGAGTCTATTGGCTAGTCTCATTATGCACGTTAGTGAAAGGCAGTTGTTGCAGTGGACCACTGTTGGTTACTACTGTGGATTAGCGGGGTTAGTCTTAGTGTTGTTTTTTTACAGCAGAGCTTATTTTATTCAGACGGGAGCCAAAAGTTGGTTTGCGATTGGGCCCTTGACGTTTCAACCGGCAGAAGTGATGAAGCCATTTTATATTTTGATGATGAGCCGCCTATTGGTAGAAGATTATCATCGGGGCTTGCATGAGCGTGCCCAAGACGACTGGCGGCTTTTAAAGAAAATGCTGGGCTACACCTTACCCATCATTATCTTGTTGAAGTTCATTCATGATTTGGGGACGACAATGGTATTCGTGGCGATTCTAGCAGGGTGTTTACTTGTCTCGCAATGTCGCAGTAAGTTTCTGTGGCGGCTTTTCTTATCCGCGGGTACAGTTGGCGCGGGCCTTGTTTGGGCGGCCACTTCCAGTGGGGGGCAACAGTTACTGACGCATCTGGGATTTAAAGCCTATCAATTTGCACGAATTAACTCTTGGATTAACCCCAGTGGGGATACTTCAGGGCAAAGCTATCAATTGTGGCAAAGTATGACGGCGATCGGTTCTGGAAGCATCTGGGGAATTGGCTTTCACCACCAATCCGTTTATGTGCCCGTCAGAGAGTCTGATATGATTTTTTCGGTGATTGGCGAAACGACTGGATTTGTTGGTAGCGTGGTCGTGTTAGGTATCTTCATGTACTTAATTTATTTAGTGGTGCAAGCGGCGTTGACGAGTCATCAATTGTTATACGTCTATGTCTCAATTGGCGTGGCCGTCATGTTGACGTTTCATATGTTTGAAAACATTGGCATGACGGTGGGGCTGTTACCACTGACAGGAATCCCCTTGCCCTTTATGAGTCAAGGCGGGTCGGCGCTGCTCGGTAATTTTATGGGAATTGGGCTAGTGCTTTCAGCACAATATCGGAGCTTTAGATCTATCTTTTCACTACCCAATAAGTTTTATTAACAGTGCGGGTCCCCTAAGTAAAGTGACAGAATTCTAAAGGAAGCTTAAATAACGATAATAATTGGTAGCGTTACGGAGAATATGAATGGCTAACTATTGACTATTCTAATAGTTACGATTAGAATTCAGTTGTTGATTCGTGAATCAACTCAAAAAATAAATTGCAATTAGGTGAGGTTACTTTAAGAACATAGGTTGTTGCCCAGAAATGTCGAGAGACAGGAATGAGTAAAGCAGAAACTGCCGAATTAAGGCTTTTTCAAAACAACTAGACTAGTTCTTACGTCTTAAAGTGCTAAAACTCAATGAATGCGTCGATATAATACTCGCAATCCATTTTAGTTTAGGCCCATCAGCTGCAGTTTGCTGATGGGCCTTTTAGTCGCTGAACTAAGCGCAATTTAATGATAGGAAGGGGTACTTATAACGTGGTTAAAATTACCAAGGAAGTGGCAACCGGTAGTTGGAAATCTCGTGCTATGCGGGATTGGTTTAGGAATTTTGATAATGATGGGGTGGTGCCTCACGCAAATGAACCGCCCACTTAGTCAGTTACCGACACAACAACAGTTAGATGTGCTGGGATCTAAGAATTATTTCACGTTCGCGCAACTTGTCGAAGCGGCGTTAAGAACAATGACCCGCTTGTTTATTGGCATGCTGTGGTCATTAGCGTTTTCTTTAGTATTTGGCGTCATGGCGGCGCGTTACAAAACGGCTCGGTATTTTATCTTGCCGCTCGTTAATTTATTAGAATCGGTACCATTACGGGGCTTTCTCACATTTACCACGGCTTGGTTTATGGGATGGTTTCCCAATAATGTGTTGGGTGTTGAAGCCGTCGCCATCTTTGGCGTATTCACGGCCCAGGCTTGGAATATTATGTTGGTACTATATCAGTCGCTGCGGGTGACGCCGAAAGAATTACTGACGGTCGCCGATCAGTTTGGCTGTAATAGCTGGCAACGGTTTTGGCGGCTAGAATTTATTTATGCCGTTCCTGGAATCTTATGGAATATGGTTATTTCACAATCAGCCGCGTGGTTTGCCTTAGTTGCCTGTGAACAAGCCACCGTGGCGTTCCCACGGACAGAGACCTTAATTCTTCCCGGGATCGGGTCGTATATCCAGATTGCTTTGGATAGGTCGAAATTTGGCGCGGTCGCTGCGGCGCTGGGTGCCTTACTGGTCTGTGTGTTATTTACTAATGTGTGTCTTTTCCAGCCACTAATAAAGGGGACGGTTCACTATAAATACAGTACGGGCACAGATAATCAGTTACCGCCGCAGTCACGAGTCTACGATCTGGTGAGCCACGCTAAGTTACCTAAGTGGCTGCATCAGTGGGGGACATCAGGTGTCTACGTGGTGGTTGCTTAGCTTACCCCAGGTTTGGGAAAACCTGCGATTACCACAATTTATGCAGTGGTTGCATAAGTGGCTAAAGCTTTGGTTGACGCTGTGGTACTTCAGCTTAGGCTGTGCCATGGTAGGACTAATCGGATTTTTAGCGACTTATTTAAAATGGCTCAATTGGCAAACACTCATTTGGTGGACACTTTTAACAACTGGCCGGGTGTTAGCAGCGGTGGTATTATCGGCGCTGATCTTTATCCCGTTAGCAGTTTGGGTAGCTAGCAATCCGCGCCGATTAAATAGAATCCAGCCCTGGGGGCAAGTTATTGGCTCGATTCCTGCGGACGTGTATGTCCCGGTGGTGGCCCTACTTATTGTCGCAACCGGGACCACGCATCAGTGGTGGGTGATTCCACTGATTATGACCGGTACGCAATGGTACTTTTTCTTTAATGTTATTGCGGGGTACTTGGCAATCCCCGCTGACATCCAAGAAGTCACACAAGTCTTTCACCTAAAAGGTTGGCGCTGGTGGACGCGATTTTTATTTCCCTCACTTTTCCCCTACCTAATTACAGCAATCATCAATGCGGCTGGTGCTGCATGGAATGCGGATATTGCTGCTGAGTTGATTACTTGGGGAACCAAGCAATTTTCCGTTGCGGGATTAGGGGCGTATATCGCGGGTAATACGGACAATAAGCCAGCGGAAGCCACTGGGGTATTGATTATCTGTGGGTTGGTAGGGATCTGTGTCATCTTTATTTGGCAGCCCCTGTATCGGTTTGCAGAACGACGATTTCATTATTAATCGGGGAGGTAGCATCATGACAAATAGCGAATTATTAAATGTCAAACACGTCTCTAAGAAGTTTGAACACGCAGAAAAATCAGGCATTCGGCCAGTTTTGACGGATATTAATCTTGCTGTTAAACCGGGACAGTTTATCAGTATCATAGGTCCATCAGGTGTGGGTAAATCAACGTTGTTACGCATGATGGCTGGTATTAGCCGGCCGAGTACGGGGACGATTGATTTTGCTGGGAGACAGATCGTTAAGCCCAGTCAGCGAATCAGCATGGTTTTTCAAAACTTTGCGCTGTTTCCCTGGCTCACAGTACAGAAGAACATTGCGTTTGGGTTAGAGAATAGTCGGAAACGCAATCAGGGACAGATTCAGCAGAAAGTGCGTGACCTAATCAACCTGATTGGGTTGAAAGGGTTGGAAGCAGCTTATCCGTATGAGTTATCCGGTGGCATGAAGCAACGTGTTGGATTTGCCCGCGCCTTGGCGGTGGACCCTGAATTATTGCTGTTGGATGAACCCTTTTCAGCATTAGATGTGTTAACGGGGGAGCAATTAAGTTCAGACTTGATGACCTTGTGGCGACAAGGTGACCTGAATATGAAAGCGTTGGTGATGATTACGCATAATATTTCCGAAGCGGTTCGATTGTCTAATGTCATCTATGTGATGAATGGGTCTCCGGGAACCTTAGTCCGCGTGTATCGACTTAAAACGCCCGTTGAACAACGGACGGCATCACAAATTATGCGCAAAACACTTGAAATAACGCAATATTTCAAGCAGATGAATCGCAGGTAGGAGGCGTAACTAATGAAGCATGGGCAGAGCCAACATTTTCGAGTAAGGCGATTGGTTTGGTTAGTGGGAGTCTGCTTGGTGATCGTATTAATCGCCGTGACGGTTGAAGGCGTTCAGTTTTTTCAGACGTTACGTTCGTTTAAAGAAGAACAGGTTATCAAGCACCATCAAGACTTGGCTAACAAATCAGTCAGCACATTTTTGTTACTCGGACTGGATAACAGTGGGAAAAGAAAGTTATCAACTAGTCGAACGGATGGCATGATGGTGGTTATCGTGAATCATAAGACTAAGACAATAACGTTGTGCAGTTTGTTGCGAGACACGTTTACGAAGATCTATTCGCAACAATATCATGGCTATCAGCGAATTGAAACGGCCTATACGTACGGTGGTGATGCGGCCGCCGTTGCAACGGTCGAGCATTTCTTGAAGCTACCGATTGATTACTACGTGACGCTAAACTGGGATGGTTTTATTCAAGCGATTAATGATATTGGACCATTAAGCGTTCGCGTCGATCGTGCTTTTGTTGGTCAAAACTATTGGGGACACGCTGTTCATTTTAAAGCGGGACTACAGGAGATGAATGGTGCCCGCGCCTTGGCTTATGCCCGGGAGCGCCACGTCGATAATGACCAATATCGTGGCTTCCGACAACAGGCGGTGTTGTATGCGTTACTTAAACGACTCAATCAAGGGGCATTAGTCGCTAAGGGAAGTCAGATAATGGGGGATGTGAAAGGACAAGTGCGAACCAATATGTCAGAAGGAGATATGTTGAGCTTGATTAAATACCGAACGGTTCTAAAGCACTATCGAGTCAAACGCGTGACATTTCAGTGGCGCACCTTTGATACGGCCGGGCGTAGTATGGTTGAAGTTTATCCAGATAGCCGTCAACACACCATTGCTGAATTACAAGCTGCCGCCGGACGCCGGGCACCACTACCGCAAGGGCCATTTGTTACCAACGGGCACTATTTATACAATAGTGACGAGACGGTGCAGTCAGCGGCCAGCGAAGCCAAAGCCGACACCGATTATGGTAATCCACACGTTTATATTGGAGAGCCGGGTAATACTAAGACGGGACGCTTACCAGTAGAAGTACCACTAACGAATGGTTTTCGGCAATCGGACCATACGTCAACAGCGTATCCCGACCATTAATGCGGGTCAAGAAAGGCGCTGGATGAGCAGCCGTTGTTGGCGATAGTCCAGCCCTGCAAAGTTAAAGCGAAAGGCCGAACGATCAGCGCCATAGATCGGTCCCGGCGTTACTAAGAGGTGCTGCTCAAGCAAATGCTCAAAGACATTGCGGTCAGCTTGTGTTACCCAGAGGTAAAAGCCACCCAAGGGCGTGACAAAGTGCCAATCGGGGCGTAATTGTCGGAGAATGGCGGTCACATTTTGGCGGCGCTGGGCGAGCTGAGTGGTGAGCTGGGTAACGCCGAGCGAAAATTCCGGACTGTTTAGGGCGTGATCGGCCATGACCTGGGCCAATAGACTGGGAACTAAATCCAAGTTTTTTTGAACCTGGCGAATGCGTTCACCGATAGCTTGTGGAGCGACAATCCAGCCAATTCGGGTGCTAGACCCCAGCAGCTTAGACAACGAACTGATGTAGATCACATTGTCTGGTGCGAGGGCCTTAAATGGGGGAACTGCGATGTCACGATCAACCAGCCAACCGAAGACATCGTCCTCAACAATGGCGACCTGATAGCGTTGGCATAGTGCCAGAATAGCCTGACGTTCGGCTAAGGGGAGGATGCGCCCAGTTGGGTTTTGGAGTGTGGGATTTAGGATAAGTAGTTTAATCCGGTGTTTAATAATGGCGGTCTCTAACGCCGTCAAATCTAAACCAAGGGTGGTCGTTGGAATCGTGTAGGCGCGTACCCCGGCGGCGCTGAACACCGCACTGGCACTAAAGTATGACGGGGTCACGAAGGCTACCGCGTCTCCCGGTTGTAACAGGCTATTAAGAATGAGGAGGAGCGCTTGCTGGGCGCCACCGGTGATAATCAGGGACTGGCGGTCCAATGTGAATTGCTGCCGTGCGGTGTGATAGCGATTGATGGTTTGCATGAGCGGCAGATAACCCGTACGTTCCTCTTGTTGTTGGGCAGTCAAAAAGCCCTGCCAGTCTAAGGTTAAGGTTCCCAATTGGGGAATGAGGTTGGTTGGCAGCTCATTTGCTGCTGCGTCAATGAGGGGAACCGTTGCGGTAGTTCGAGCCTTGGCTAGTTTTCGTTGATACGTAGCGTGTCGGGTGGCAGTAGTATTCTCCAAGAAGGCTTGCCAGTTAACTTTATTAGCCAGTTGATTGACGTGAGGTAGTTGGGCGACAAACGTCCCGCTGCCTCTTTTTTTGACCAAGATACCCACGGCAGCCAGGTCTAATAAAGCGCGGGTAACGGTTGACCGATCAACGTGCAATAACGTTGCGAGTTCGCGTTCAGCTGGCAGACGTTGGCCGGGGAGCAGATCACCATTTTGAATGGCCTGTTTAATGAATTGCGTAATGGCGAGGTATTTAGGCTTGATGGCGGGCAGATGTGACCAATTTAGCATACGTCCAGATCCTTTCGTGGTTGCTTCTAGCATAGCATAATTGGCTGGTTTTAAAACAAGCCAATTGGTGGTTGTACTTGAGTCACAGCTGACCGATACTGGAGAGCGTGGGGGCGATCAGATGGAAAATGTCTTAACCATTGCCGGCTCGGATAGCTTAGCTGGTGGCGGTATACAAGCCGATTTAAAAACGTTTGAAGAATTACATACTTTTGGCCTGAGTGTGCTCACGAGTGTCGTGAGTGTGCTCCCGGATGAACTGAAGGCTTTTCAGTTGCCGGCTGAAGTTATGGCGACACAGTTAACATCCGTTTTTGACCAGGTCCCGATTAAGGCCGTTAAGACAGGATTACTCGGTAATTTGACAGCGCTTACTTTGGCAGTCAAATGCTTACGTTCATCCCAAATATCGGTGGTCGTTGATCCCGTAATGGTCTTTAAGGAAGGGCCGTTGCAAGTGACGCCCGAGTATTTAACGGCCTTGAAAGAGACACTGTTGCCATTGGCCACGATCACCACACCCAATCTGCTGGAAGCCCAGCAGCTAAGTGGATTAACCATTACCAATCGTGAACAGATGGTCGCAGCAGCTCGGCAGATTCAAGCGCTGGGGTGCCCTAATGTGGTCATCAAGGGTGGCAGTCGCTTGGGTGGGTCAGTGGCCCCGGATTGCTTGTTGATTGGGGATGACGTGACGTGGTTAGAAGCGCCAATCATCTTGAATGCAGCCAGCGATGGGGCAGGTTGCACCTTCTCAGCCGCAATTACCGCGCAATTGGCAAAAGGCCAGGAGCTACTTGAAGCGGTGACGTTTGCTAAAAAATTTGTGCATGCTGCCATTACACACGGCGTTGCCATTAGTCATGACTATGGTAGTGTGTGGCCTGGTGGCTGGCATCAGGTGGTGACGAAATGACCAAAGGAAGCTTAAAAGAGAACACGATTGCAGCGGTATTAATTGCCATGACGGTGGCGCTATCTATTCTCGTCGTCATTCCAATTCCGGCGACTAAAGGGATTGTTACCTTGTGCGAAGTTGGTATCTATACCAGTGCTATTTTGTACGGTCGGCGAATGGGCTTATTAGTTGGTGGCGCTAGTGGCTTTTTAATTGATATTTTGACGGGCTATCCAGTCTGGTGTCTCTTCTCGCTGGTGATCCACGGCACGCAGGGGCTAGTCGTTGGGTGGTTGCTTCCGCGACACCATAAAGGTATTAGGAGCATGCTATTACCGCTATTAGTCGGGAGCTTGGTAATGGTGATTGGGTATTGTTTGGCCACGACCTTGCTATTTGGCTGGCCAGCCGGATTGGCATCAATCTTTGGTAATGTGGTTCAAGTTGGTTTTGGTGCAGGGGTAACCCTCTCAATTGTGGGGCCTTTGACGCGGTTGAAACCAGATTTAGTATAAAAATAGGAGCGTTTAATATGACAGAAATGAACTTAGATCACTTAACACAGCAGGTTACAACGATTGTTCAAGACGTGTTGGCGGCGGCAAAATTACATCGTGGGGATGTCTTTGTCTTGGGGTGTTCAACTAGTGAGGTCGTGGGTGGACACATTGGTAAGAATTCTGATTTGGCGGTGGGCACGACGATTATTCGGGCGTTGCGTGCCCAGTTGGACCCGCAGGGGATTCATTTGGCAGTGCAGGGATGTGAGCACATCAATCGTAGCCTCGTGGTGGAACGTGCGGTAGCCGCAGATAAAGGATTTGAAGAGGTAACCGTTGTGCCCGCGCTACACGCGGGTGGGGCTTGTTCCATTGCAGCCTTTCAGCAGTTCACCGACCCAATTGAAGTCGAACACGTTGTGGCACAAGCCGGTTTAGATATTGGTGATACAGCAATTGGGATGCACGTGAAGTTCGTTCAGGTTCCCGTTCGGCCAAGTATTTTGGAACTCGGCGGGGCTCACGTGACGGCCCTCCGCTCACGGCCAAAATATGTTGGCGGTCCCCGGGCTAATTATGATCCGATTGCGTAGGTTCTCCAACTGGCGGTGAGTGTTTGTGATTGTTGTCCGCCCTCTGGTCGCGGTAAATGGGCTGGAACGTCCCGGACACGACTTTAAGCCAAGCACCCCACTTGTCTTAAAGCTCGGTCTTATCCTAAGCGCACGAAAGACGCGCCCTAAGGATAACGACGGTACTGAGCCCATTTGCCGCTTCCCGCTGGGCTACGGCGGTGTTGGATGGCAAGGAATGGTAGTCTTGTTGGATTAAAACTGATATTGCTGCAAGATTAAAGAGAATGAATTTTAATAAAAGTAGCGGTTACTGACGGAAATAACTGATCAGTAGCCGCTATTTTTAATGTTCAGCACTGCCAATTTTGGCAGATGGTGAAGCCCGGTTTAATTTGGGAACATACTTACGGTATACTAAGGTCACTGATTAAGGAGGACCTTTCATGAACGACCCGAGAATCTTACCCGCAACATTAACTGCGCAGAGCTTTTTAGCCATTACAGCTGATGAAGACCGGCAGCTACAAATGGCCCATGTACAACAGCAGACGATTGCCGACCAGTCACTGGAGCATCCGTTGATTGATCAGTGTTTATTTGAAGGGACGACGTTTATTAATGATAACTTCTATCGTGCAGAGTTAACTGATGTTATTTTTAAGAACTGTACATTGGTTAACTGTCAGTTGGAAGCGGCCAGCCTGTACCGGGTTCAACTGCAGAATTGTAAGTTGGTCGGGACCACCTTTGACCACGCGGTATTTAGAGACGTGGTCATCACGGACTGTGATTTATCATTGGCCAATCTTAATGAGGTTAAGTTCACTAGCGTCAAGATAATAGCAAGTCGATTAGTAGAAGTTAATTGCCTCGACAGCGTGATGATTAAGACTCAATTGACCCGCTGTGATTTGAATCAGGCCGATTTTTCTGGTACTGGGTTAAAGGCCCTTGATCTGAGTACGTGTGACTTTGATGAGTTACGGCTAACGGCCAATGACTTGCGCGGGTGTCATTTAAATACCGAGCAGGCGGCGTATTTCGCGCAACAGCTTTTAGGGGTTCAGTTAGCGTGAAATGGTTGTGGCCGCGAGACGAATCTCTTCCGGGAGTAAGTCGGGGTCGTCAATCTTAGCCAACAGACGGTCGATGGCTGTTTGCCCCAATTGAGCAATGGGTTGCCGCGCCGTGACAATCGGTTGGGGTAAGAAGTCAAACCAATCTTGATCGTCGAAGCCACCTAAATGAATGGGTGGGAGATCAAGCGCTGGAAGTTTGCGTAAAACTTCTTCCATGATGGTATTGTCGGCAACGAAGAGGCCATCGCATTTTTGATTAACCAGTAGCTGGCGGGTCATCTGTTGTACGTTACTATTGTCCGTTCGCGCCGTTGCCTCAATAGCAGCATCAGGCTCGAAGCCAGCCTGGGTTAGGGCTTCTCGGTAACCGGTCATGCGTTCCGTCGCTGTAAAGGAAACGGCGCTATTGATGATTCCAATTCGTTGGGCGCCTTGATGAATAAGCTCAGTGACAACAGCCCGCGTGCCCTGGATATTGTCAACCAGCACGCGATCGTAAGCTAGTTGGCCAGTAACGGGCGGCATGCGATCAACAAAGACAGCTGGTGTGTTGCCCAAAATATCAGTGTACTTAGTGGGGCCACCAGCACTGGTGATGATAATACCATCAACTTGTTTTTCTAATAACAGACTGAGTGCGTTGGCCTCTTTGGCGAGACTCTCATCGGTGTTGACCAACACAACATCATAGCCGGCTTTATCTGCGGCGTCTTCAATGGCCCGACTGAGTTTAGTAAAGAATGCATTTAAAATATCTGGGATAATGACCCCAAGGGTATGGGTATGTTGGAGTCGAATGCTACGAGCAAGGCCGTTGGGGTGATAGCCTAAGTTATTCGCAATGTTTTGAATCTTTTGGCGCGTATCGCGTTTAACTCGTGGGCTGTGAGTCAGCGCGCGGGAAACCGTTGCTTCGGACACCCCTGCAGCCTTAGCGACATCCTTAATCGTTACTTTTCCAGTCATAAAAATTCACCTCGTCACCTGATTTTATGGGCCATGTATCGTAGCTATTAATATTATGTTAGCGGTTCAAGCCGGTGGACGCAAGCCAGATTCAACGATTTTTTTTACAAAAGGTCTTGCGTTTTCCCCTAATGTAATGCTAAAATTATTTCTTGTTGGGGGTCAGGTATTGACCACTTATTGGGCTATAGCCAAGTGGTAAGGCAACGGGTTTTGATCCCGTGATGCGCTGGTTCGAACCCAGCTAGCCCAATTAGAGAAATTTATGGTGAATCCTATCGGTCAATTATGACTGATGGGATTTTTTGTACAGAAACGGTCATTTCTCATTAAAGTTAGGTATGATAGGTATAGAGACTATCATGAACGGAAGGATAAGGTGACGATGGGTGATCAGTAGAGAACAGCAAATCTTAGAGTGGATTAAGCAAAATCCAATGATTTCACAAAACGAATTGGCCAAGTTAGCTGGTATTACCCGTTCTGGTGTGGCTGCGCATATTTCTAACCTAGTGAAAAAAGGCTATATTCAAGGAAAAGGTTATGTGATTACACCACCTAAATATGTGACGGTAATTGGTGGCGCCAATATGGATGTTTTTGGTGTTGCTAAAGAACCTATTAAAAATCAAAGTTCTTATCCAGGTAATATTTACTATAAGTTAGGTGGAGTTGGTCGCAATGCGGCTGTTAATTTGAGTAAGTTAGAACTAAAGACCTATTTAATTACAGCATTAGGTGATGATCGCAATGGCGAACGAATTAAAGAAGATGCTTTAAAAAATGGTGTTGATATTAGTCATTCAACGCAAGTTAATCAAGCTGCAACGTCGACCTATATGTATGTGAATCAACCCAATGGAGATCGTATTGTCGGAATTGATGATATGGCGATTAATAGTTATCTATCGCCGGAATATCTTATGCAACAGGAACAAGTCATTAATAATTCCGACTTAATTATCATTGATTCTAATTTGCCTAAGCGTAGCATTAAGTGGCTTTATAATAATGTGCAAGTGCCGATATTTGCGAAAGCCGTTGGTCGTAATAAGATGATGAATCTTTATGATGGCATGAATCGGTTGGATACGTTGGTCATCAATGCAGTTGAAGCAACCGTGCTGACAAAAGTAACGATTACTGACGAACAAACAGCACGTATGGCAGCGGAACGATTGCTGGAACGTGGTGTCCAGAACGTTTTTATTTATATCGATGAAGTGGGTATTCTTTATCAAAGCCAGACGCAAGCCTACTTTTTTCAAGATGATGAAAAGATTCCTCGTAATACGAATGGTGCAGGTGCTGCTGCGATTGCGGGCCTAGCTTGGGCGCGGGTGAATCATCAAGATTTTTTGGAGACGGCTAAGTTTGGTGTGGCGGCGGCTTATATTACCACCGAATCATATGATGCAGTTAATCAAACAATGGCTTTGGCTAAGCTAACTGAGCAACAACAACAAATTTCAAATTAGTCGCTTAAAAAATGGTATTTCCGAAAGGAGATGCCATTTTTTTGTTTTGTGAAAGTCAGAGATTATATGGCTGTTAAATACTGAACAATAGGTGATACTGGCAGATTTAAAAATGAGCAAACTCCAAGTACTTTTGAAAGCGGATACATTTGGTGTTGACAAACCCTACCCAATGATTATATTATCTAAGTGTCAAATGACTATATGAATAAACAATTGTTTATAAATTGCTTTTAACTAAACGGGAGGCAATCTACATGAACAGTCAGAAATTACAAAGTGAAACGGGTTATGTAGTTGTGGTTGGCGGAATGAATATGGATATTTTCGGAATGCCAGACAGAAAGGTAATTGAACGTGATTCCAATATTGGCGAGATTGGCATGGCCGTTGGTGGTGTAGGTCAAAACATTGCGCAAAACTTAGCACATCTTGAGGTACCAACCTACCTCGTCACCGTTTATGGCGATGATTATAACGGGGCTTTGTTGCAACAGTCTTGTGCAGAGAACCATATCTCATTAGATCAGGCACATGAGATCAAAGGAGGTCGGTCCTCAACCTACATGTACATCACTGATGAGCATGGTGATATGCTAGTGGGTGTGAATGACATGGCGATTTGCGAACAGATTACGCCGGAATTCTTAGCAACTAAGTTAGACTTCATTAATCACGCTGATATTTGTTTGATTGATGCCAATATTTCCCAGCAAGCCATTGATTGGCTTGGCAGTCATGTAACGGTTCCATTATTTGGAGATACCGTATCAGTGACCAAGGCGCACCACTTCGAGCACATTTTAAATAAGCTGCATACGTTAAAGCCCAATGCGTTAGAAGCATCACTGCTGAGTGGCGTGAAAGTTACGGATACACGATCTGCTGAGGCAGCAGTGGCTGTCTTGTTGGATAAGGGTGTGCAAAACGTTTTTATTTCATTGGGAGCAGATGGTATTCTGTGTGCCAACCAGCGTGAAATGGTCCACGTGCCGATTCTAAAAACCGATATTGTTAATGCCAATGGTGCTGGTGACTGTGGTATGGCAGCAATTACTTGGAGTTACTTTACGAATCCGGAACGTGAGCTACAGGCGACTGGGCAAATTGCTCAAGCAGCCTCTAGCATTGCATTAGAAAGTACAAAGTCGGTGCCAGATATTACCCCGCATCAAGTTAGCCAAAAATTAGAAGCACTCACAATTTTAAATTAAGAAGGAGCGATTTTTTATGATTAAGCAAATTTATTCTTTAATTCAATATGACGAAGCTGTTAAGACGATGGCGGCCGGTGCCGATAACATCGGATTAGTACCGATGCAACACGGTGGCGTTCCTGCTCATCGGGTACCGTTGGATCGCGTCCACAAAATCTTCGATGAAGCCAAGCGCCGTGGCGTGACCTCCGTTGCCATTATGTTGACGAATGATCCCCAAGAGATGATTGACATTGCTGAAAAGGTTCAGCCAGATATTTTGCATATTGCCGGAGATGGTTATGCTGCTGATGCCGAATTTGCTAAGCGGCTAAAGGCAGTGGCACCACATACAGAACTCATGCAGGCCGTGTTAGTGGACAATGAAGGTGCCATTGATCGGGCTAAACACTTTGAAGATTTTGTTGACTATATTCTCTTAGATTCTGGCTTGGCGCATGATACCGGTATTGGTGCTAGCGGAGAAACCCATGATTGGAACATCGATGCCAAGATTGTCCAGGAAGTTAAGGTACCGGTGATTGAAGCTGGTGGTTTAGGACCTGATAATGTTGCGGCCGCAATTGAAAAGATTCGACCATACGGGGTTGATTCGTTGACTAAGACGAGTATCAAGTATGAGGGCGGTAATATGGAGAAAGATATTGATAAGGTTAAGGCCTTTTGTCAAAATGCAGATGCTGCAGCTGAAAAGTTAGGATTATAAATATTAGGAGGGCGGTGAAATGTCAGCAAGGTATACACCGAAGACCATCGCATTAGCGCTTCTTGGTATTTTCCTAGTTTGCATGGGAGTGGCTTTTAATAACAATACGCAGCTTGGTAATGACCCGGTGGGCATTATTTATGATGGTTTGCGAACGACATTTCACTTAGAACAAGCACAGTTGGGGACCGTTTCGAACTATTTGAATGTTGTTTTGATTATCGGATTATTCTTCATGGGTCGTCATTATGCCAGTTGGGGAACCCTGATGTATCTCGTTCCTTATGGGGTATTTGTCTCAATCGGGTCGGCTCTATATCCCATGATTTTTACATCAACGACGTTACTTGGGCGATCGTTAGGTGGCTTGGTCGGTATTTCCTTATATTACTTAGGAATTAGTTTGTTTGTAGCGGCCGACATTGGTGTGGACCCGTTTAGCGGGTTCATGTTGACGTTGCGGGATAAGACCGGTTGGAGCATGCGCCGTAGCAAAATAACATTTGATGGCGCTCTGATCATCATGGGCGTTTTATTGGGCGGTAAGTTTGGCATTATTACGATTTTAACGGCCTTAACGACGGGACCAACGATTCAGGCATTAAGTAGTATTTTTCGTAAGCGCCTTATCTTGAGACAAAATTAAGGAGGAATTGCAGATGGATGTAAAGTTACTGCAGCGCGTTAAGGTGTTAGACACCGATCACTTGGCGCAGACTGTTTTAGAGGTTCTTCAAACAGAAGGGTATCAACGTCCACTGTTTGTTATGGATAGTTTTCTGGCACAGGTCCCATTGGTGCAGGAAACTCAGGCTTTATTGGAGAAAAGTGGGATAACTGTTAGCGTGTTTGATCAGGTAGTATCAGATCCACCGGCACAAACAATTCGAGACGGTGTAACGGCATTTGGGGCCGCCCATGCTGATAGTTTAATTGCAATTGGTGGGGGGAGTTCAATTGATGTCGCCCGCGGTATTAATATTGTTCGGGTTAATGGTGGCGATATTTTAGACTATACCGATACGCAAAAGTCGATTGAACCATGTCCGGGATTAATTGCTATTCCAACAACCTCAGGGACTGGTAGTGAGCTTTCTAATGCATTGGTTGTGACGGACGTGGCAACTGAGAAAAAGGTAGCGATTTTAGCGGATAACGCCGTTAGTGAATATGCTATATTAAATCCAGATTTACTCTTATCTTTGCCTAAAAAAATGACCATTGCCACTGGGTTAGATGCATTTTCTCATGCGGCCGAAGGTTATACGTCCCGGCTAGCAAGTCCTGTAACGGACGCGATTTGCGAAAAGGTGATGTTTTTACTTTATAATTATCTGCCGCGAGCAGTGGAAAATGGTCACGATCGGGAGGCTCGCCAACGTGTCATGGTAGCGGCTGCCTTAGCCGGGTGGATGCTTAATAATGCTGGGACGAATGCGGGACATTCAATGGCCCATATCTTAGGATCTAAGTATCATCTGGTTCATGGCGAAGCCGTTGCGTATGCTTTGCCAGGGGTTCTTGAACAAGTTGCCCCACTCTTACCCCATAAGGTAGCTGAAATTGGTCAAATCTTAGGTGTGACGTACGCTCCAACAGATACCTTATCAGAGCGGTGTAATCAAGCCATTAAGGCGTACCAACACTTCCGAGATGATTTAGTCGGCTTGCATCCATTTAACGATTATGGGATTTCTGAAGAAGAACTAGTGACGAATGCTGAGGCTGTTGCAAATGAACAATTTGCAGGAAACACACCTGGAGAGATGAACAAGCAAGTCGCCACAAAGTTATTAACACGATTTGGTTGTCGGGCTTAATCAAAACGAAAAAGGGTGAACGTCATGAATTTTGTTTTTCTGTTAACAGGATTAGCATTGGTTTTTGGCATCAGTTGGCTGATTAGTACAGACCGTAAGCATATTAAATATAAACGAATGGGAATTTTATTTGGTCTGCAGTTGGTAATTTCCTTTCTATGTTTACATACGTCTGGTGGGGTTAAGACTTTAGCAGGCATTTCTAGCTTTTTTAATTGGTTAATGGTTCAAGCGGCTGGCGGTGTTAATTTTGTCTTTGGTGGATTCAGCATTAAAGCCGGTTCTTCCGTTTTCTTCCTAAACGTATTGATGCCGATTGTCTTCATCTCGGCGTTAGTGGGTATTTTGAATTACATTAAGGTGCTACCGTTTATTATTAAGTGGACTGGCTGGGCACTAAATAAAGTTGCGGGTATGGGAGAATTAGAAAGTTATTTTGCTGTATCGACCGCTATTTTGGGACAACCAGAAGTTTTCTTAACCGTTAAGGATCAAATTCCCAAGTTAAATGAACGGCGTCTGTATACCATCTGTGCATCGGCAATGAGTGCCGTCTCCGCTGCCATGTTGGCCTCATATATGAAGATGGTTCCCGGAAAGTTTGTCGTGGTTGCGGTTTTCTTGAATATCTTATCGGCGTTGATTATTTCTTGTGTGGTCAACCCTTATGAAACAGAAGCGAATGATGAGTTGGTTCAAGTATCCAAGAAGAAACAAGAACCATTTTTCCAAGTTTTGGGAACCTACATTACGGACGGCTTTAGTTTAGCGATCACCGTAGGCGCAATGTTGATTGGTTTTGTGGCACTGGTAACCTTCTTGAACAGCTCATTTATCGCTTTGATTCATATTTCCTTTACGGATTTGATTGGTTATGTTTTTGCGCCAGTGGCCTTTTTGATGGGCGTGCCAGCGCATGAAGCGATGAAAGTCGGCAGTCTGATGGCAACAAAATTGATTACTAATGAATTTGTGGCGATGGGAACTTTGCATGGCATGGCCGCTGGATTAAGTGCAAAAGCCAATGCCATTATTTCCGCTTACCTGGTTTCCTTTGCCAACTTTGGGACGGTTGGGATTATTACCGGCTCAATCAAATCTATTAGCGCAGAACAAGGTGGTTACGTGGCTAAGTTCTCAATGAAGTTATTGTTGGGTGCGACGTTAGCATCAGTATTGACTGGAACCATCGTGGGGATGTATTTCTAGGAGGGATTAAAGTGAAACGGCAATGGATCAGATTAATCGAATTAGTTGTCGGCTCATGGCTGTTGTTTTCCTTGGGAACCCTGGTTAGTGTGCAGACGGGAACACCGAGCGTCAATTGGCGCCCCACATTTAATACCCTATTATTTGCATTAATGTTGTATGCTTGGAGTATCTTCATTGTTTATCAGCAGCGACGATTTGCAAGCGTTTTAATGGACTTTGTCATTGTGGTCTATAGTTGTGGCTTTCTTAGCCTAATGATTACTGCCATCAAACAATTTGCTATAGTCAGTCGTTTTTCAAGCTTAGTTATCATCATAAGTTTGGTTGGACTGTTCGTTAATGGGCTTTGGTTCAAGACCGGTCGCCAGCTGAATAAACAACAATCTAGTTAAGATAGGAGTCTCACCCATGAAAAAAATAATTCTCGATTGTGATCCCGGCCACGACGATGCTTTGGCAATGATGCTGGCATTGGCTAGTCCGGATATTGACCTACTGGCTGTTACGACGTCAGCGGGGAATCAAACACCAGAAAAGACTCTGAATAACGCGATGCGACTGCTGACACTGATGCAACATCAAGAGATTCCAGTGGCGGGTGGTAATCGAACACCACTGTTGAAACCATTGGAAACGGCTGGTAATGTCCATGGTAAGAGTGGCCTTGATGGTGCTGAGTTACCAGAGCCTGACTTTGCCGTTCAACCCGTACCAGCTGTCGAATTGATGGCGCAAACATTGCGGGCTAGTGCAGAGCCCGTTACCTTGGTGGTGACGGGTCCCATGACCAATATGGCTCTATTCTTACGGGTTCATCCCGAACTGACTGATAAAATTGAGCGGATTGTCTTTATGGGCGGCGCGATGGGGCTAGGTAACTGGACGCCTTCCGTGGAATTTAACATTTACGTTGATCCAGAAGCTGCCAAAATCGTGTTGAATGCCGGCATTCCGTTGACGATGGCCCCATTAAATGTGACCCATCAAGCACAGATTCTCAAACCCGAAATTGAGGCGATTGGCGATATTAACAATCCAGTTGCCCACGCCTTTTACGGGCTTCTGAATTTCTTTGAACGGTACCATGAAGCACCTAAATGGGGTTTTAAGGGCGCGCCATTACATGATCCTTGTACGATTGCGTGGCTCTTACGTCCAGAGATGTTCCACAGTGAACTAATGAACGTTGATGTTGAAACGCAAGGAGAACTGGTTCGGGGCGAAACGGTTTGTGATTATTATGAGCTGACCGAAAAACCTAAGAATACCGATGTTCTCTTGGATATTGATCGTGACGCCTTTATTCGGTTGATTACGGATTCTTTAAAAACCTTTAACTAGTGAGTAAAACGACGTACCACCGACAACGAAGCAGGTTGTGGGTGGTACGTTTAGATTTTCTTAACTTGTCGCCACGGCTTTTAAGCTATACTAGATGAACGAAAATTTCATCGAGGTGAACAATAGTGACACAACGCGCTTATCCGCTCCATGAACAGCTTTTATTTGGTTGTGGCCTGACAATGACCGCCGGTGCTTTAGATGCCTATTCTTACTTGGCTCACGGGGCCGTTTTTGCGGGGTTACAAACTGGTAACTTAATTTTACTCGGCACCCATCTGGGACAGCTCCAATTGTCCGCTATCGGCCGTTATCTGACGGCAATGTTAGCCTTTATGGTGGGAACGATGCTGGTTCGCGGCCTACAGCATGTATTTGAAAATCGGGCCGTTAATCAGCCTGCGCTGGTTTTGTGGCTGGAACTAGGATTATTGGTGGTTGTCGCTGGGACCACCCGTGTGCTACCGGATATGGTGATTACGGCGTTACTGTCGTTAGCCGCTGCTGCTGAATTGCAAGAGTTTCGCCAGATTAAGGGCGCCCCATTTACGCCATTAATGATGACGGGAAACTTCCGGACGGTAGCGGAAGCACTCTATGACGGTGTTCGCTACCGAGATCGCGCAGCGCGGCAAAAGGCGAAAGATACCCTGATGTTGATGGGAAGCTTTGTGATTGGGGCCGTTTTAGTTGGACTGTTGTACTTGTCGTTAGGGACCTATAGTGTTGCGGTGCCCATCGTGATTGTCGGTGGTTTGATCGGCTGGCTACACGAACAGACGCGTCAGCGAAAATGGAAGCATTAATGGCTAGTAAAAGAGAGTGGGACTAGTTGCCGCTTGGCGCACGTTCCGGCACCAGATATTTAGAAACGCAAAAAGAGCCTGAGACTTTTGTCTCAGACCCTTTTTTGACGAATTAAGATTTTGTTGCATCGAATTTATAAGCTGAGTCATAGAATGGCACGCGGTAGGCCCGATAAGCGTAGGCTTTGGCTGCCGCATTCTTCATAGTAGCATTGAAGACTTGTTCGCCACTCTTAGTCACTTCGATAATGTTACTTTCTTGACCACCATTCTTGTAACCAAAATCAATCAGAACGTTACCGTTACTTTGCTTCTCGGCATAACCAATAACACTAGTAAAGTTGGTCTTACCTAGTGATTTTCCATAAGCCCAAGTCTGCTTGATGGTCATCTTCTTTTGGTTAACGTGGTATTGAACGGCTTGTGAGTACTTACCGGAGGTCTGCTTATTCCCGTTGGTCACCGCAATGTTGTTATCATACAGGATAAAGTTTTCACTGTTGGCGGAGCTGTTACCGCCATTGTTTAAGAGGTACAGCCCGTGTTGGCCCCCGGTCACGGTCGTTCCTTTGGCCGGTGTTAACAAATACTTCCGGTAGGCTTTGGGCCAAGTTGATTTCTTTTTACCACTATAAATCCATTTGATATGATCTGTCTTGTAATCCAATTTCATAATCATATCTTGATTTCGACTAGAAATCACAATCGATTTATCATTTTTATCGTAGTCCACGGCATTTTGGTGTAACCAATCGACCTTGCCGTCGGAACCTTTTTGATACTTAGCCCACATGGACTTCGGCAGAAGTTTCTTCATATCAATGACCTTTACGATCTTGCCGGTTTTGTGAGACACCTCAACCATCGTATCTTCCTTGTACTTTGAACCATCAGAAACGGTGGCTAGTAAGTTATGGTTCGGAAGCTCAACCAAGTCATGGTGAATGACGGTCGTTTCTTTGCCACCATCGGTACTACTGGTCTTGTTCGCAAAACTATATTCATTATAAACACGACCCAAGTAGTCCGTCTCGATTAAATCATTGTAAACATCTGAATCAATATCTTTCTTTGACAAGATCATAATGTGACCATTGGACCACTGTTCAATGGTGTGTTGCGAATAATTGGTGTCATACCACCGAACATTGCCATCAGCATCAATCGCAAAGGGTTGCTTAGTTGTTCGATTAATAATGGTCAATTTATTTTTCCCAATATTCATCTTAGATTTCTTCACGTTTTTGGTCGTAATGGTGGCGTCCTTGATGTATTTTGGCAGGGCACTGGTTGTTAACTTTAGCGTCTTAGTCTTAGTCGTGCCAGTCTTGGTGGTCGTGGTGATTTTTACCGTATTGGCGTAATCAGCGTATAGGCCAACGACCGGCACTTGATGGGTCTTGGTATAGCCGCCATTGACCGTGTTGGTGATTGAAGTCTTGTCAGACTTGCCTACGACAGTGTAGGTCACCTTAACTGCCTCGGTCGTCTTGAATGTCACTAAGGCTGACAGGGGAGAGGACCCGTAAGGACTCACCTTGACGTATGGTGAGTCCAACGTGTACTTGTTATTTTCGGCCGCAGCTTTGTATTTAGCTGTCAGGCTTTTTTGCTTATCTTGGCGGGTCGTAATGATCTGGGTATCAAGATTTTTCTTGATCTGCGCAGTCGTTAAGGCCACCTTGTTGTTCTTAATTTTGTAACTTGATGAAGCGCTTTTCGTGCTGGAACAGCCAGCTAAGCCGACCGTTAAAACGGCCAGAGAGACAACGGCGAGCGCTGTCAAACGGTGGTGTCTGAATTGCAATTGAGCCATCTCCTTCGGTATCTTATCCAAAAAAGAAGAGAGTTGGCCCTAAGCCCACTCTCCCCCTAAGATTATGTAACACCTTAAATATACTCGAGATATAAATTAGTCGTGTTAACAAACTCTGAAAAAAGTAGGAATGATTTATGAACATCCTATGAATAAAGGTGAATCGGGTATAAGGTTAATGGTTTAGCTAAAATAGAACCGTGACTGTTCAATGCCTAATTGCAGCCAGGAAGGAGACAATCCTAAATCAATGGTATCAGTGATTTATGCACGCTTGGTGGGGAGACCATTTGACCTAACAAAAAACCAGTGACAACCGACTTTAAGTCGACTATCACTGGTTGGTTTTTCTTATGCTTGTGGGTCGTTAACCACGCTAAAGTTATCATTAGTCGTGGCGTCAATGATGGGATGTTCTTGGAGGTAGTCGGCAATGATTTCACTCATCCCCCCTTGACCTTCTGCCACAATCTTACTGGCGTCAAACATGCTGTAGTGACCGCCACCAACGGCCCGATATTGATTTAACACAATTCGCAGCGGCTGGTCGGGTTCCACGGGTTGACCGTGGTAGGTCAGATTCTCGACGCGCTGCCCGACTGGCTTAGCGATATTTAGCCGATAATTGACCCCTTCATACATGTCATAATTGTATTGACGACGCTTGGGGTGAATAAAGGCCGGATTAACCACGATTTGATGATCCTTAACGCTAAAGTAACGGGCACTGACTTCCATCGCCGCTTTGAGATCGGCGCCAGTGATGTTTAATAGCGATAGGCCGTTGGGGTAAACGTAATTTGTCATGATATTACGCATCGTGATGGGATTTTCAAAACCGCGCGCTTCATCGTTGAATAGCGCCGTTGCCGAAATGTCAGCGCCCATCGTAGCCATCTGAACTTTTTGGATAAATTCGATATAGGGTGTTTCCCGCATGCGTGCGGCAAAAGGATCATCAAACGTCATGTCACCTTGAATGTGGCCGAGTGGTTGGTCCAACCAATGACCGACTTCTGTATTGAGATCATCGGCCGCGGCGATAACTTTAGGATCAAGAGGGGCGTCTTTAGTGAAGACTAACTCAGAATCATGGTTGATGACCGAGACGTGACCGGCGTCATCCCGCCGAAGGTCAAGGGTGATCTTTCCGACGGCCTGCCCGCGAAAGCCTGGCTGTGTGGTAGGGATGTCGAATACGTTTGTTGCTAATTGGCGATGTTGATGGCCAGTCACCAAGGCGTCAATGCCGGGGATAGCTTCCAAAATATGGTAAGCCTCATTTTCACCCACGTGAATGTCATTAGGTTGACCGGTTGATAAGTCACGCTCAAAACCGCCGTGGTAACAGACAACGACGATGTCCGCTTGCTTTTTGATGATGGGGACGTACTTCTTGGCAGCAATAAAGGCGGATTCAAATTGTAGGCCACTAATATTAGTGGCTTTTTCCCATTTATAGACAGCCTGAGTGGTTAATCCCAAGACCCCAATTTTAAGGCCATCTTTTTCGATAATCTTGTAAGGCTGCCCGTATTCGGGGTCGCCATTTTGATCTAAAATATTAGCACACAGAATTGTCCGCTTCGCATCACGGATAGCGCCTTGTAAGTAGGCTTGGCCATAGTTGAATTCATGATTTCCCAGAATACCACAGTCATAATCGATTTGATTATAAATGGACATCAAAGGCTGGGGATCACGTTCGGGTCGGACCCGGGCGACATAGTATGCCAGTGGGGAGCCTTCCAGAAAGTCACCATTTTCAATGGTGATCACGGGACCTTCGGCTTTAGCGGCGGCTTGTTCACGCGCAATGACAGTGGCAGCCCGAGCAAGGCCGAACCCCTGATGACTGCCCTTTTTGACATAGTTTGTGGGATAGACGTACCCGTGGGTATCACTGGTTGATAAAATTGTCAGCTTCATTTTAGATGTCACCCTCCAAGTTAGGACGTCTGGCTGGCCACGGGTCACATAGACCAGTTGCTGACAGACCGTTGGTGAAAGGCCTTAGCTCTTTCACGCGTTAAAGAAATTATAAGCTAATTTGCCCTGAGTGTAAATTTAGGGTGGCGAAATTTGTGAAATTCTGAGATTTTTCTCATTTTAAACGAACGGTATCAGGTTTTAGACCGATTATTGCCGGACAACAAAAAACGATGACCAGACCTGAATTGTCTGCGTCATCGCTTTACGTAAAACGTATCTTACGTTTGGAGTGGATCGGTCTATCGTAATAGAACCGTCCGAATTTTTACTTGGAGGAGTAAAATTATTAACTTATTCGGTTGTTTGGTCGTAAGTTATGGACTCATAATAACAGCAAATTGTGAAGAAAGTGTGACACTGGCAGCAAAAATTAGTTTTCACCTGCAATTTCTTGCATGTATAACATTTGATCGGTAGAAACCTGTTGGTAAAGTTCCTCAGCCATGGCCGGTGAAAGCTCCTGAGCACTGCGCTTTTGACGAATATAAGTGTATTCGTGCTGGAAGGCTTGAATAAATAACTCATTTTGCTGATCCGTGGTTTCTTGCGACATAAAGCGACGGTGACGCGCATTGTAATAGTTTCGTACTGAATTGACCTCGGCTTGATTCTCAATACTCGAGACATCGGTGAGAAAGGCAATAACGTTATTGTAGACGTCCTGTTCAATCTTTAGGAAGCTTTCACGACGTTGCTTGTCAGCTTGTGGGTCACGCTTATGCCGGCCGTGATGAGGCGCGGCTTGCTCTTGTTGTAGCCGCTGCTGAATCAACCGCTGCTGTTCTGGTGAAACGGGGTGCCGTTGTAAGCGTTGTTGCTGTTGGGCAATGCGCCGCTTGCGCCGGCCGTGTCGACCAAAACTATGGCTAATCCGGTGGCCCACAAAGCGTAGCCATAAGATTAGATTGGTAAAGGGATTATTGTTGCTCATCCGCGATTTTAGCACCAACATCCGCACGTAACGGTTGGCAAAACCACTGGAAATCACACCATCGTCAGCCAACTTTTGAACGGTTTCCACCTCAATCTGGGTCGCTTGTTGTAACAGCTCCTGGACTTTACGTCGGTCGGGTCGTTCGGTCATCGCTTGACTATTCAGAATTTCAACGACCTTTTGGGCTTGTTCTGGATAGTCGGGATTTTCCTGGACTAACCGGTCGGTAGCATAGGCAACGAGCGCTTTACGTTCTTGCAACGCTTCAGCTGGGTCAACCGGTAGTTGCTTGGTTGGTAGAATGAATGGGAGTAGTAGAGTTGGCACCAGTAAACTTAAAATGATAACGACCGCGGCGATAAAAATCATGGAATTCCGTAGAGGAAAGGTACTGCCATGTAGCGTTAAAGGCAGGGAAAAGGCCATGGCTAACGTGATGGTTCCATGAACGCCTGAAAGCGCGCCAATTAAGGCATTTTCGCGTCGTTCGGTTGGTTTTGAGTGGATCAATGCCCAATCGAAGCGAATCCATAGGTAGCGCAAAGCCAGCATGACCACATACAAGATGACGGCAAGTAATACGTAGGTAGGAATTGATTTCGTATGATCCTGTTGAATATTTACCCAGACTGTGGGGAGTGACACTCCCAGCAGAACAAAAACAAAGCCATTTAAAATACTGGTGAGAATCCGCCAAGTCGAGCGGGAAACAAGCTGTAGCTGGGTACTGGAGAGACGCAACTGATTATTGGAAAGGCTGTAGATCAGGCCAGCGGCAACAACGGCAAGGATGCCGGATAATCCGAGGTGTTCTGCGGCGAGGTAGATCAGAAATGGAATCAAGACGTCAAATGGAACAATGACGCTGGTGGAGTCCTTACCGGTCCGAACCAGATATAACCGGGTCCATACGGCGACTAGCCCCAAGATGAGGCCAATTAATAGCCCGCCAAAGAAGACGATCAGGAAGTGCTTAATGCCATTGCCCAAAGAAAATTCACCAGTGGTAAAGGCGGTTAGAGCCAAACTAAAAGCGACTAGGCCGGAAGCGTCATTGAAGAGGGATTCGCGTTCGAGCATTCCCATCACGCGTTGGGGAACCGCCATGTTGGTGGTAATTGAGGAAACCGCAACGGCATCCGTTGGGGTCACAATCGCTGCTAAGGCAAAAGCTAACGCTAATGGCATGGTTGTCAGCATAGCGTGACTGAGGTACCCCATTAGAACAACGGTCAAAATAGCCAGTAGAACGGCCATTGAGAAGACTGAGCCTAAGTTTTCTCGAAGCTCCTTAGCGTTGGCGTTGCGGCCGTCATAAAACATGAGGGGCGCAATGATCAGGAGCATAAAAACTTCTGGTTCCAGGACAAAGTGGTGATAGAGCGGCACCAAAGACAATAAGGCGCCAGCAAAGATTTGATAAAAGGCTTGCGGAATGATCGGAAAGTAAGGATAAACCGTATTAGCGACAATGGTCGCAAGCACTAAGAGTAGTACAGCGTAAAAGACTGCCAACAAAAATCCCTCCAAGAATTACTAATTGTGGTCTTTATTTTACGCTATCAGCGATATAAAGGGAACGTGAATTCTTGTCAAAATGGGAATGTGCGAGCTCATTGTTAATTAGTGGAAATAAAGTGGCTAAAATTCGCTAATGAATATTAATTCATAATTAATAAATTAATATGCAAAACAGCTAAAATGATACGCCTGGTTGGGTATTTGCCTAATTATGGGAGCACCGAAAAGACTGCTTTCATCAGTTTATCGAGTTTGTGATAACGGCATTGAGTGATGTACCAGTCATTACACAAATGATGCACAAAGAATGGTCTTTAGGATGAACTAGTTGGGAAATGCAACCAACTCACCTGACAAACGGTGAGCTAATTTAGAAACTTTCCAAAAAGGGGTTGATTATTCATTCAATTGTGGTAACATATAAGTTGGTTCTATTGTACGATTTGTGATTAATCGGCAACAGGATCAGTTGAAGTCGTTTGTTATCGTTACTCAATCCAACGATAAGGAAGTGCTGAATATGATTAATTTGTACATTGCACCAAGTAGTGCATCCAGTCGAAAAGCGCGGGCCTGGTTAAAGGAACACGATATTGCGTTTAAGGAACGGAATATCAAGTCCAAACCATTGAACGCTGCGGAAGTTAAGCAAATTTTGCGGTTAACTGAGAACGGCAGTGAAGATATCATCTCTACCCGTTCGAATGTTTTCAAGCAATTACACGTCGACTTGGACAGCTTGTCAGTTAGTCAATTGGTTGATCTAGTTGTGAAGTATCCAGACTTGATCAAACGCCCCATCATCTTTGATGATAAGCGCTTGGAAGTGGGGTACAACGAAGAAGAGATTCGGCGGTTCTTACCACGTGATGTGCGGACTGCAGAGTTACACCATTTAGAATCACAATTAAGCTCATAAATCGAATCGATCAGTTCTCGGGGGAGTGCTGGTCGGTTTTTTTATTGTCGTTAAAATTAGTAAACCACAGAATGAGATGTGAAAGGGCGTAGCTGATCGAAATTAATTCGATCGGCTACGCCCTTTTTGCGTTAGCGATTGAGTTTTAAGTAAGTCTGAGCCATGTGAGCATAGCCCAATTGTTCCAGTGTTTCGGCAATGGTGGCAACGATGGTTCCCGTTGCCACGACATCGAAGCCGGCCAATTGCGCAACGGTTAAACTCTCTACGCGATGAACGACAGTGGGGTCATTCGTTAAGGCAGTGAGTGTCTGGTGAATGCGCCGTGAGTTAAACGGTGTGTGTGCTCCTGCTCGATTCTCCACGGTTAGACCGGTGGGAGTCATTGTTGCCTGTGATCTACGTAAGACGTCCATCTATCCTTGCCCTCCTAGGTTTGCCAGACCTTAATTGATGCATTATGTTTGTTCGTCAAAATCAGCTTATAACTATGGTACGATGAATTTGCGAAAAAAACAACTACATATGGGGCAAAAAATAGTTAAATTTCTACATATAGTGGCAAAACCACAGAGCGTGGTTCTCTTACTTTTTTGTTAGATTTGTTTCAGTTGTTCTTGGCTGTGAATTAACTGGGTCAACAAGGCGTTGGCAGGTGTGGGGACATGGAGTTGTTGACCTAATTTAGCGACATACCCATTGAGAAAATCAATTTCAGTTGGTCGCTGGTTGGCCATATCTTGATGCATTGACGGGTAGTGGTTCCCGTTAACTGCCGCTGGAAATTGGGCCGCAATTAAATCAGTTACGGCAGCTGCACTGAATTGAATCTGTGCGGCGTCGGCGACCGCTTGGAATTCATCGAGGACGGTAGCCGTTAGGGTTTGCCAATTTTTGAGAGCCCCAAACTCACCAATATTGCAGTCAAACAGGGTGCAGTAGGTATTGAGGACGCTGTTCAGGCCAGCCTTTTTCCAAATCGCAGCTAAGACATTATCTGCGGCGCTGGCATTTAATCCAGCTGCATTTAAAGTGGTGATTAAGTCAGCCAAATTGGGGAATTGATCGGGAACGACGGCTTGTAGGGAAATACTCCCCGTTCCAGTGACGGTGATGTGGCCAGGCCCCGTCAAACCAGAAGACCAGACCGTGGTACCCACGACAATTTGGTTCTTGGGCACGTGACGTTCGATGGTTTCGATATTGCCAATCCCGTTGGCTAAGGTTAAGACGATAGGATGGTTAGTGAGTACAGGGGCGAGTTGCTGGAGCATCGCGTCCATCTGCATGGTTTTGGTAAAGAGAATAATGAGATCAAATTGATCGGTCACCGCTTCAGGATGTTGCGCGGTCATGGTGTAGACGTGATCGACACCATCATCCGTAGTAACCGTTAATCCGGCCTGATTAATCTGGTCAACATGGGCGGACCAGTTATCAATCAACGTGACTTGATTACCAGCCTCCTGTAATTTGACACCAAATCGGCTACCCATTGCGCCGGCACCTGCAATTGCAATTTTCATGTAAACTCACTCCTTAGGTCGTTAGTTAGATTCAGTGTAGCAGGTTTCGGGGATTTTCGCTGTAATCAAATAAAAATTGACATTACTTATAGACAGGGCTAACATGAAACACAATTATTTGATGAGAAAACAATGAGAAAATAAAAATTGGAGCGATACGTATGTCACAAAGCGTCAGTGCACAGGATTTATTTAGATTAAAATCAGTCACCCAACCGACCGTTGCTGCTGGTCAAGTTGTGGTTGTGGAAAACCGCGTCGATCAGGCTAGTAACAGTTACTTAGCGGATCTAAAGCGCGTTGATCTGCAAGGCCACCAGCAAACACTTGCCACGACCGGCAAGTTGGCTGTCCAGCCAGTAATTGTGGGGGACCAAGTCTACTATGCTGCCAATGTAGGTGACGCTAAGGCCCAATTGTTCCGAGTTTCTCTAGCTGGTGGGACACCGGAACAGTTAACGACCGCTGCTGAAGAAGCGGTGACGACGGTGTTAGCGAGTGCTGACGGTCAGTATGTCTATTTTAAAACCACGGCGACTGCCGAACGGCCTAAATTACCTAGTCCGCAGGCCTTTCCGCAAACGCGCCACGTTGACCGACTCATCAACAAGGCCGATGGCTATGGTTGGTTACCGCTGAATGTGACCTATCGCTTGCGGTGCTATCAGCCAGAAACGGGCGCCGTAACGGAACTATTTCAACACGGGTTTGACTTTGATGTGACTTCGGTCAGTGCTGCCGGACGCTATGTCACAGTCTTACATGACGTCCAACCCGACAACGATCGTGACTTTACGCGAGGCGCCTATTGTTATGATGCGACAACCGGCGAGACCGTCGAGTTGACAACTAGTATTGCCGCTGGACGCTTTGAAGATGCCACGTTATCGCCAGATGGACAACGGGTCGCACTAGTGGGTGATGATGGGACGTTCGGTCGGCATACGGTAGCTAATGTCTATGTGGTTGACCGGACTGGTAACCAGATGCAAAACCTGACAGCAGACTTAGCGGCTGACCCAGCGCCGGAAATGGCGGCAGACTTCATTCAGCAACAAGGAAGCAAGCTGGTACGATGGTTGGATTCTGATCGCGTTGTCTTCACAGCAGTCTATCATGCCCATAGCCAGCTGTATGTGGGCAATGCAACCGATGGCATTGACCGTATAGATAACACGGCGCGGCAGATTGTGGACTTCGATGTGGTTGACGCGCACACGGCGGTCTTGGCGGTATCCTATCAAGATCAACCGAGTGTATTGGTGACCCGTGACTTAACACAACAGACGGAACGGGTCTTATATAATCCTAATGCGGCTTATGAAGAAACCCATACGTTTGCTCACCCCCAACGATTTGACTTCGAGTCGGCTGATGGGCAGGCGTTAGAGGGGTGGTATTTACCGGCCCAAACCACGGCCCCGAAGCAACCGGTCCTGTTGTACGTTCATGGGGGACCACATGGTAACTATGGCGAAACTTTCTTCCATGAATTTCAAGTGCACGCGAGTCGCGGATTTGGCGTGGTATTTTTCAATCCACGCGGGTCAACTAGCTATGGGCAAGACTTTGAAAGTGATGTCAATGGTCACTACGGCGAGCATGATTTTTCGGATGTCATGACGGGTCTGGACGTGGCGTTACAGAAGTTCCCACAGTTAGATGCGGACCGCCAATACATTGCCGGCGGGTCTTACGGTGGCTTTATGACAACGTGGGCGATTGGGCATACCAAGCGCTTTGCGGCGGCGATTGCCCAACGACCAGTGACGAACTGGATTAGTTTGTTTGGAACCAGTGATATTGGGTTTTATTTCAATCCAGAAGAGTTGGGAACGGACCTCTTTGCGGAAGGTGGCGTGGCGTCGTACTGGCGGCAATCGCCATTGGCATACGCCCAGCAGGTCACAACCCCCATTCGGTTGTTACACGGCGAGTGGGATATGCGCTGTCCCATCAGTCAGTCGGAGGAATACTTTACCGCCGTTAAACGCCATGGCGTGGATGCTGACATGATTCGGTACCCCCAAAGTTTCCACGGGGTGTCACGAAATGGGTTGCCCAATCTGCGACTACAACGTTTAGACGATATGACAGAGTGGTTTACGGCGCACCCAACAGTTAAACACTAAGTTTACAGTTAGGCTTTGAAAGGTCTGTGGCGAAGGTCACGGCCTTTTTTATTTTGGCGACTGACCTAACCGGTTATTTAAAATTAGATATTTGTTTCGTGAGTGTATGATGAAAGAAGATATGTGATGGCTTGCTGCTGTAAGGCGCGCAACCATTATGGCAACTGTGACGTGCGCAATGAGCACAGGCAAATTGCGAAAAAATAGCAGATCGTTGCTAGGTTGCTTGAAAGATAACCGGTATACTTGCTGAAAAGTAAGGGAGATGGGACAAATGGAAAATAAGTTTAATACGCAATTAAGCCAGTTACGACGACAAGCGGGATTATCACAGGAGCAGTTAGCTAGTCAGGTATTTGTAACGCGTCAGTCTGTGTCAAAGTGGGAACAGGGGGAAACGACTCCCGACTTAGATACGCTGATTAGTCTGGCTACGGTATTGGGGGTGAGCCTGGACGAACTAGTCAGTGGTCGCTCAACCGCGACCCATCAGACAGAAACTGAGACGACATTCGATCAGCCGGAACCGGCAGGGGCAACCACAGGTCACTCAATGAATTTCTGGGAGTTTTTGGCCAATTACTGGTGGGCATTAGTGGCGCTGGCTGGCGTGATTGGCGTGTTCTTTGGTCATTAAACCAGTTTTGTTTGGGAATAAGTGTCTGACGCTCATTAGATTGAGATAAAATAAATTGGAATGTATCTGACGCGCCCTAAGGATAATGACAGTACTGAGCTCATTTGCCGCTTTCCGCCGGGCTACTGTGGTGTGGTATGGTACCACGAGTTAAGCCCGGCAAGAACACTTCCAACCAATCTTAGCTTGGAAGTCATGTGTCTGGAAGATGGGCCCAATACAGCTGATAAGTGTGCGATAACCACAACCGCTGGCAAACAGACATTAATTTAAGAAAACTTAGAAAGTTGACTTGCTGGCCCTAGGAGTGCCATTGACCTCAATACTTCCCCGTTTGGTAGCCGTTGGTTATGTACAGAGGCAAAGGAGTGGGGTATTCTGGCTAGTGGTGGTTTTAAATCGCTAGATTAAATATGAGAGCAGTTATTTATGGATAAAAAAATTATTTCGGGGTCATTTTGGCTTTCGTTTGGTAGTATTTTTTCACGGGTTTTGGGGGTTGTCTACCTGATTCCTTGGTTAGCAATGATCGGTTCGCCTCAGCATCAGACTGTGGCACAGGCGTTATTTAATACCGCCTACACGCCGTATGCGTTATTTATTGCACTAGGAACGGCGGGATTTCCCTCAGCAATTGCCCGCCGAGTGGCTTTCTTTAATGGTGAGGGGAGCTTTTTAAATTCCAAGCGAATTGCGTTAACGGGTTTTGGTTTTATGGCGGTGTCAGGCGTGATTTGTGGTATTTTGTTGTATGGATTGGCGCCCATCTTGGCGGCTAATAGTCCCGTCAGTTCGGTTGCCAATGCCACCATCGCGATTCGTTGTTTAGTACCAGCAATTGTGATTCTACCGTCAATGAGTATTTTACGCGGGTGGTTCCAAGGCAATGGTGATTTAAAGCCATTTGGTATCTCTCAATTATGGGAACAATTTATTCGGATCATTGTGATTTTGGCAGGAACCTACTGGATTATTGAACGGAGCCAACAGAGTTATGTATTGGCCGTCTTTATCAGTGTCGCGGCGGCATTTGTGGGGGCGGTGGCTAGTTATGCCTATTTGCTCAGTCATTTGTGGCGGCAACGACATACTTATCGCCAGTTAGCGGCAGCAAGTGAAACGAGCAAGCAGCATGCTGGCCGGGATCTTTTGAAGATGGTCGGGGTTGAATCGATTCCCTTTGTCATTGTGGGATCGGGGATTACCCTGAGTCAGTTAGTGGACCAATTATTTTTCAAGCAGATTATGCAAGGAATCCTGCACCAAACGGCGACGATGACCCAATATGTGTTTACCATCTTTTCGGCCAATCCCAATAAGATCACGACGGTACTGGTCTCGTTAGCGATGGCGGTAGCAGAAACTTCCTTACCGTTACTTGCGGGGCAACTGGCCGATTTGAAAGCCAACCGGCAGCGAATTACGGCGCTGTTGACGAACAATTTTCAATTATTAACCTTCGTCTTACTGCCGTTAGTGGTGTTGGTGAGCTTGTTGGCCTATCCGACTTACGGAATTTTCTTTAATTTCGACAGCGCCGGGGCGACGTACTTGATTGCCAATGGCTGGCAAAGCTTAATCTTAGGATTAGCGCTGGACCTCTTGACCACCTTGCAAGCTTTACGCATGAGTAAAAAAGCGACCATCTACTTATTAAGTGGCTTAGGTATTAAGCTGATTTTGCAATTGCCATTAGTCTATTTGTGGCAAGGTTATGGGGCATTATTGACAACTAGCTTGGCCTTTGGCTGGATTATTTGGCGTAGTTGGCACATTATCCGTCAAAGTTATGCCTTGCGTTTACAGCTACTTTGGCCCATTGTAAAGCTCAATGTGTGGTTCGCGGTCATCTTAACGGGGCTGATTGATGGCACGCAATGGTGGCTCGGCCCGCTATTCTTTACGGGAAAGTTCTTGGCCATGATCTATGTGGGTGTTTGGGGCTTGCTCGCCATTGGATTGTACATCTGGTTGGCTAACCGGTTTGGTGTGGCACAGTTGATCTTTAAGCGACCGCTGACAGTGCGGCGTTAGTTTTGGTTCACATTTAAGGGCTCTTTGTCAACGGGTGTTGATGGAGGGTTTATGTGGAACTTCGTTCACTTGCGAACGGGGTTCCTTTTCTTTAATCTGATTTTAAATTCAATTTGAATACGAAAAACAAAGTTTTTCCAA